>JALYMX010000422.1 GCA_030773495.1 Actinomycetota bacterium
CCCCCCCCCCCCGCCGGGTCCTCGTCGCCATGGCCGCCGGCTCGCTGGTGATGGTCCCCTGGCTGCCCTCGTTCGTGTTCCAGCTCCGCCACACGGGCGCCCCGTGGGGCCGGGCGCCCGGCGTCGAGATCTTCGACGTCACCCTCCAGAGCTTCGTTGGCGGGCGCGGGCGCTCGGGCCTGGCGCCGTTCGTGTTCGCCGGCCTGGCGCTGCTCGGGTTGTGCGGGCGGCGCCTCACCTGGGGCCGCGTCGAGCTGCAGCCCCTGGGGCGGCGCGAGCTGCGGCCCCTGGCCATCGTCGGCGCCGCCACCCTCGCCCTGGCCATGGCCGTCTCGGTGGCCACGGGCAACGCCTTCGCCCCCCGCTACGCCGCCGTGGTGTTCGTGCCGTTCGTGCTCCTGGTGGCGGCCGGCGTGGCCACCCTGGGCCGGCGGGCCGGGGTCGTCGCTCTCGTGGCCCTCGTCGCCGTCGGCCTCGTGCGCTCCGGCCTCGCCGTCTCCAGGTCCCGCACGCAGGCACCGGAGATCGCCGCCGTGCTGGACCGCCACGCCCAGCCCGGCGACGTCGTCGGCTTCTGCCCCGACCAGCTGGCCCCCGCGGTGGTCCGCCTGGTGTCCCGCCCGCTGCCCATGACCGCCTTCCCGGGTGGCGACGACGTCGGCCGGGTGGACTGGGTCGGCTACAAGACGCGGGCCAGGCTCGCCGAGGCAGCCGCCTTCGCCCGCACCCTCGACCGCCTCGCCGGTCCCGACGGCGACGTCTGGCTGGCCTGGTCGCCGCAATACCACGGCTTGCGCCGGGCGTGTGACAAGGTCTTCACCGAGCTGCGAGCCCGCCGCCAGTGGGGCACGCAGGTCGTCGTGCCGGAGCGGTCCTCGTACGAGCGGACGTCGCTGTTCCGGTTCCCACCGCACCAAGACCCTTAGGAGGAAGCGTTGGAAGATCCCGATGTCGTGATCATCGGGGCCGGCCCCGCCGGTCTCACGGCGGCCTACGAGCTGGCGCGACGTGGCGTCACCTCGACCGTCCTGGAGGCCGACAACGTGGTCGGCGGGATCAGTCGCACCGTGGAGCGCGACGGCTGGCGCTTCGACATCGGCGGCCATCGCTTCTTCACCAAGGTGCAGGCGGTGGAGGACCTGTGGCGGGAGATCCTCGACGACGACGACTTCCTGGTGCGCCCCCGGATGAGCCGGATCTACTACAACGGCCGCTTCTTCGACTACCCGCTGCGGCCGGCCAACGCCGTCAAGGGGCTCGGCCCCGTGGAGGCGGTGCGCTGCATGGCGTCGTACGCCTGGGCCCGGGTGCGGCCGCCGGCCGACCAGTCGACCTTCGAGGGATGGGTGTCGGCCCGGTTCGGCACCCGCCTCTACCGCGCCTTCTTCAAGACCTACACCGAGAAGGTGTGGGGGGTGCCGGCCACGGAGATCAAGGCCGACTGGGCCGCCCAGCGCATCAAGAACCTGTCGCTCGGCAAGGCCGTCATCAACGCGCTGCGTCCGCGGCGCAACCAGACCGAGGTCACCAGCCTCATCGAGGAGTTCCGCTACCCCAAGCTCGGGCCGGGGATGATGTGGGAGCGGTGCCGTGACCTCGTCGAGGCGGCCGGCAGCCAGGTGCTCCTCGAGACGCCGGTGACCGCCGTGCACCGCGAGGGCGGGCGGGCGGTGTCGGTGAGCGCCCGGGTGGACGGCGAGGTCCGCCGCTTCCCAGCCGACGCGGTGGTCTCGTCCATGCCCCTCGGCGCCCTGGTCAACGCCATGGACCCCCCGGCCCCGGCCTCGGTGCACGAGGCGGCCGCCGGCCTCGCCTACCGTGACTTCCTCACCGTGGCCCTGGTCGTCCCCGAGGACGTGGCCTTCCCCGACAACTGGATCTACGTCCACTCCCCCGAGGTCCGCCTCGGCCGCATCCAGAACTTCGGGACCTGGTCGCCCCACCTCGTGAAGGACGGGCGCACGTGCCTCGGGCTCGAGTACTTCGTGTTCGAGGGCGACGACCTGTGGAGCATGGCCGACGAGGACCTGGTGGAGCTCGGCAAGAAGGAGCTGGGCCAGCTCGGGCTGGTCGACCCGGCGGCCGTGCAGGCCGGCTACATCGTCCGGATGCCCAAGGCCTACCCGGTGTACGACGACGCCTACCAGCGCAACGTGGACACGCTCCGCACATGGCTGGAGGACAACGTCGCCAACGTCTACCCGGTGGGGCGCAACGGGATGCACCGGTACAACAACCAGGACCACTCGATGTACACGGCCATGCTGTCGGTGGAGAACATCTTCGGCGCCGACCACGACATCTGGAACGTCAACGTGGAGGCCGAGTACCACGAGGAGCGGTCAACCTCCAGCGCCGGCACCGGCCGGGACGCCCCGGTCCTCGACCGCCAGGTGCTCGACGCTCAGCGCGACGCCAGGAAGGCGTCCGGGAGGACCGACTCCGCCGCCTGAAGCTCGTTCGTCGCCACTCGCTTCTAGTACCCCTATTGGGTATAGTGGGCGCATGCCCGGGTACGAGATGGACAAGGACGCCGTGCTCAAGCGCCTGCGCCGCGTCGAGGGCCAGGTCCGGGGCCTCCAGCAGATGATCGAGGCCGACCGCTACTGCATCGACGTCCTCACCCAGATCTCGGCGGCGACGAGGGCGCTCCAGAGCGTGGCCGTCGGCCTGCTCGACGAGCACCTGCGCCACTGCGTGGCCAACGCCATGGAGCGGGGCGGGGTGGACGCCGACGAGAAGCTCACCGAGGCGACCGCCGCCGTCGAGCGCCTGCTGAAGAGCTGATCCTGTATGCCGCCGGCGCGCCGCAGTGACGTAGCCGGGCGCCGGCCGGCGGGGACGTAGGTCCTGCGGTGAGCTCCGCGTTGACGTGGTCGATGTCCTCGGCTCGGTCGCAGGTCGCGAGCGGGCGTGGTGGGAGCGTCGCCGGGTCGGCCGTGCGATGGCGAGCCGAGCTCAGGCACCGGTTGCACGACCACGCTCGGCAGCGCGCGGCCGCGGCCACTGACGCGACGGGGCGTCAGAGCGTCACGATCGTGACGACTTGCGGCTGTGTCACCTTGCCCATGTCGTTCGGGTCGCCCGTGATCACCGTGACCTGCCCGAGCGTGCTGGCCGCGGTGACGGCAGCGGCGAGGTGCGCACCCGCGACGGAGACGGCGTCACGCGTCCGGATCGCGGCGGCAACGTTGGTCGCCGTGGTGTCGAGGACGACGTCCCGGATGCGAAGCTGGTTCGCGAGCGCCGCGGCCGGCGCCGCGCGGTCCCAGCCGGCTTCGACACGGACCGCCGTCGGCACCACGACGTGGACGGACACCGCCCTACGCTTCCGCTGGGCGACGACCTGGACGTGAGCGAGCACGTCCTTGTGGTGCGCGTGCCCCGTCGAGAGCAAGGCCTGCACCGGCTCGTTGTCGAGGATGACGGTCCGGGTCGTGCTCACCGGCTCACCGACGTGAGCGCCTCTGCCCAGAGCAGGACGTCGTCGGCGTCAGCGTTCGGGTGCCGCTCGACGATCGCCTCGGCGGCTCGGCGGAGGACGTCCGGCTGCGACGCCAGCGGATGGCCGTCGAGTTGGGCGGCAGCGACAGCCAGATCGGCGAGCGAGGGCCGAGCATCCGGGTGCGCGGT
>JALYMX010000423.1 GCA_030773495.1 Actinomycetota bacterium
CGGCGGCGCCGCCGGCCCCAGCGGAGCGTCGCTCCACCCGCCCCCACGACGCGGACGCGATGTGGTCGCGCCGCTTCCGCAGTTCCTGCCGGCGTCGCGCCGGGTCATGCGAGTGCCCTACCCGCGCCCCGCGCTCGCCGCACCCCCCGGCGCCCCCCACCGCTGCGGCCGCGATGCTCGGGGCATGGAGCAGCGTCTCGTTGGTAACGCGCGGCGTCGCGGACACCGCTCGGTCTCGCGCGTTCTACGAGGCCCTGGGCTGGTCGGATGAATCGCCCGACGGCGACGTCGTCTTCTTCCAGACGGGCGGCATGATCCTGGCACTGTGGGGACGGGACAAGCTCGCCGAGGACAGCGTGGTCGCCGACAGCGGCGGCTGGGGCGGGGTGACGCTGGCCCAACTGCGTCGGGTCACTCGAGGAGGTCGATGCCATCCTGGCCCGCGCCGAGGCGGCGGCTGGCACCGTGGGGCGCGCCGGCGGGCCCACCTTCTTGGGGCGGGTACTCGGGGATCTTCATTGACCCCGACGGCCACCCGTGGGAGATCGCCCACAACCCCGGATGGGTGCTCGCCGATGACGGGTCCGTCCGGCTCCGGTGAGAACGGCAGAAGCGCCGCCTTGAGCGGCGCTCGAAGCGCGTGGGCTCCCGACCCGCAAGCGGTTTGCAAGGACGCTGCAAGTGCCGGAGGCGACGATCGCGGCAGGCACGCAGAAAGGAAGCGACATGCCGATCCCCAAGGCCTCCGTTCGTCCCCGCCTCCACCGGTTGGCGGCACTCCCCCGAGCCCTCGCCGCCGCGGTGGTCCTCACCGCCGTGGTGGCGTCGGCGCCAGCTCCCGCCGGTGCCGCCCGTCCCGAGACGCGGACCTCGTCCGGTCTGGGAGTCGCCTGTGCGGCAGCCCACGACGGTGGGACGGTGCTGGTGCAGGCCACCGGGGGAGGAGACGGCACCGGGTTCGTCGGCGTGTGGGCGCCGGGTACGCAGCCCGGCGTCGACCGTGCGGCGCTCGTGTCGGATGAGATGCCGACGACGTTCGACGGCACGACGCTCTCGGCCGCCGGCACGCTGTACGACGTCGAGACCGGCGACCCGGCCGGCGATACCTCGTTCGCCCTCGTCCTGGCCTTCGACGAGGGGACCCGCATCCGGGAACGGGAGCGGACGGGGAACCGCGTCACCCGGGTCACGGGCGTCCAGCGCCTGGTCTCGGGAACCGGCGTGGTCGCGGTGGTCGACCGGAAGGTGGCCGTGGAGGAGTGCTCGGGAACGTCGAGCGAGGTGACCTCCTTCACCACGAACCCGAACTCCATCATCGGTTCTGGTGACTCGGTAATGGTCAACTGCCAGGTCACGAACGGTGAGGGCTACCTGGCCGACCTGTACGGGAACAACATCAACGTCTTCCTCGACGTGTACGGGCCGGACTCCGAGCTCCTCTTCGACGGCTTCGTCCATCGCGACGATCGCACCGCCATCACCGACCAGGGCCTCGAGGGCCCGATCCGCGTGCACGACTCCCGCACCGGCGAGTACGCGGGCGACACCACGGGCTCCCTCGGCGCCACCTCGGTGGGAGCGGTGCACCGGATCGAGCAGGCCTTCCAGGACGGCGTCGTGCGTCTCAAGGTCCAGGACCTCGCCCTCTCCGGGGAGATCGTGCTCCCGGGCGGCCTCAGCTTCTCCTTCGACGACTGCCTCGCCGCCTCCATCGCTTCCCGCCTCCGCGTGACCTTCCCTCGGGTCCCCGACTCGAGGCGGCCGGCGCCGGCCCACGACACGCCTGACCGGGCGCAGCGGCTGAGCGCGGGGCGCACGGCGCGGACGAACACCGTGTCGGCGGCGCCGAGCGCCGAGGCGGCAGCCTCCTGCGTAGACGACGAGGTGCGGCATGATCCCGCCGGCACCCTCGGGCACACCGTCTGGTACTCGTTCACCGGCACCGGCCATGACGTCACCATCGACACGGCGGGCAGCGACTTCGACACCGCCTTGGTGGTGTACCGCCAGACGCCGGACGGGCTCGTCGAGGTCGGGTGTGCCGGCGACCGCTTCGTCCACCCTTACGTGCCGATCCCCCAGGCTCACCTCACCCTGGGAACCATCGCTGGCCAGACCTACCTGGTCCAAGCCGGCGGAGCGTTCGGCGAGCACGGCCAGCTCCGGATCACCCTCTCCTAGTCCAGCGGCGGCGGGGAGCCTCTCCGGAGGTGTCATTTCACTCCAGCTTCCGCTGACCGACCCGGCACCCGGCAGGCCTGGGACCGCTCCCGGGCCTGCCGGCGCGTCCGGAGCCCGCCGCCCTCATGACCGCAGCGACCGCTCCGCTGATCGTCGCCGGCGCCTGGGCGCGCGCCCCGCGATGCCGGCGCCGCTCAGGTCGAG
>JALYMX010000424.1 GCA_030773495.1 Actinomycetota bacterium
GCCCGGCGGCGCCGTGGCGGTTCCCGTCCCTCCACCCGTCCTTTGTGCTCGCCCTCGTTCCGGCTAGTGTCCTCTGTCGCACCTATGTCCAGTGCAATTCTGCGTAGGGAGGTCACGTGATCGGCAGGCGCCGCGGCTTTCTCCCCTTCTCCCTCGTCCTCGCGTGCACGACTGCGCTGGCCCTGCTGTCGCCCGCCCCGCTCGTCGCCGCCGAGGGTCAGCCCGTGGTCACCGCCGCCGTCCAGGTCACCCCGAACCCGGCCCCGGTGCGCGCCCACTCGTCGCCCCAACTCGCCGTGAACCCGACGAACAACGAGGTGGTGGTGGTCGAGAGCGACGTCCAGGGGACGCGCAAGGACCCGAAGGGCACGCGCGGCTGCAACGTCCACATCTCCTCCGACGGCGGGCGGACGTGGTTCCCGGGTGGCGACCCGATGACGGAGCCGTGGACCGAATGCTCCCGCGTCGTCATCAACGGGCCCTACGCCACTCTCGCCTTTGGCCCCGGCGGCGTGCTCTACGTCGCCTTCACCGCCAGCGACCCGAAGTGGGCCAACCCGCACCCGCCGGCCACCATTCCCCGCCACGTCTTCCTCGCTCGCTCCACCGACGGCGGGCGTACGTTCCGGACGACCACCGTGTTCAAGGGGCCGGACGAGGCGGCCCCCGAGGCCGGCCAGCTCGCCCAGGAGGGCCAGAACGGACGGGCGACGGTGGCCGTGGACCCCGAGGACGAGGCCCGTGTGTATGTCTCGTGGACCCAGGGCGGCAGCCGGGAGAAGAAGGCGACGAGCATGGTGGCGGCCTCCACCGACGGGGGCCGGACTTTCGGGGAGCCGGTCGACATCAGCGACGACCGGGGTGGGTCGCAGCCGCGGATCGCCGTCGGCCGGGGCGGCACCGTGCACGCCGTCATCCCCGCCGGGACCTTCGGCCTGCCCCGGGTCGAACCTCCCGGCGACCCCCATCCCCGCCCGTTCCTGTACCGGACGTCGGACGACGGCGGCAAGACGTGGAGCAAGCCGAATGAGATCGACCGTGGCGTGGGGTCGAACCGGAAGGTGATCCTCGTCGCCGACCCCAACTCCGATGCGCTCTACATCACGTGGTACGGCAACTTCGAGAAGGTCGACGTTGCCCAGGAGGACTACCTCGACGTCTTCCTCCTCGTCTCCAGAGACGGCGGGAAGACCTGGGGAGAGCCGCAGGTGGTGAACGAGGGGGCGAAGTCCCCTGAAGGGGTGAAGCGCTACGACCCCGGACTGTCGGTGGCGCCCAACGGCCGGGTCGACATCGCCTGGTACGACTTCCGCAACAGCCCCGTGCCCGAGGGCCTGGTGAACTACGAGTTCAACGGCGGCGGCTTCCAGGACGTGTACTACACGTCGTCGAGCGACCAGGGGCGCACCTTCCAGCGTCCCGACGTGCGGGTCACCGACCGCATCATGGACCGCAGGATCGGCGTGTGGTCGAACAACTACCACAGCCACACCAACGTCGGGATCGCCTCCACCGACGGCGCCGCCTACTTCGCCTGGCAGGACTCTCGCAACGGCGACGCCGAGACCAACGCCGAGGACGTGTACTTCGCCTCGGCGATCCACGTCGGCGACGCCGGCGACGTCCGCCGGGCCGCACTGGCCGCCGCCCCCGGCGACGACGACGACGGGGTTCCCCCCTGGGTGGTGGCGGTCAGCGCCTTCGCCGTCGGCCTGGGTCTAGCCACCTTCGTCTTCCTCCTGCTCGGCCGGCGCCGGCCGTTCAGCGCGCGAGCAGCGCGAGTACAATAAACGGGAAACCCGACTTTGGAGGGGGTGCCACCATGCGGAAGAGCGCTGTGGTCCTGGCCGGAGGGTTGGCCATCGTGCTGTCGGTCGCCGCCGCCGCCGCTTGGGCGTGCACCAACCTGGCCACGCTCAACCTGAGCGCGGCGTCCGGCCAGCCCGGGACGGTGGTGAACTTGACGGGCACCGCCTTCGCCACCAAGGGCGGCTCCCCGGTGGTCATCCACTGGGACAGCCTCGACGGGCCGGTCCTCGCCACGACGAACGCCGACCCGACGGGTACCGTGCACGCCTCGGTCGCCATCCCCGCCGACGCCCAGCCCGGCCCCCACATCCTGATCGCCAAGCAGGACTACACGGATGACAAGGGCGTCACCACGGCGGCCTACGGGACCCCGGCCCGGGCGAGCTTCATGGTCGGCGCACCGCCCTTCGAGGCCGCCGCCTCCCGCCCCGCCGCACCCCCGGTTGCCACCGGCGCCGAGGGCGGCTCCGGCGGCCTCGTCGCCTTCGCCATTATTCTCGCCCTCGGCGGCTTCGGCCTCTTCGGCGCCGGGCTCGCCGTGTTCTCCCGGCAGGCGGGGCGCCAGCGGGTCCCCGCCCCGGTGAAGAAGCAGTAGCGGGCCAAGGTCGGTCGGCGGCCGAGCTGGCCCCGCCGAGCGGCGGTGGAGCCGCGGCTCGCCCCTCCCCCCGAGGGCCGCCGGTGAGGCGGCACGCGTAGCGGCGTCAGCCCCTCCGGGC
>JALYMX010000425.1 GCA_030773495.1 Actinomycetota bacterium
GCCCAAGGCCCTCGCCCTGCAGCTCCCCGCGGCGCTCGCCACCCGGCCGGCGCTGGCCCGGCGCCGCCGACGCTCCCCAGCGGAGGTGTGGCGGCAGTGGGCTGGCGTCGACGAGACGTGGTGAGGAGCGTCGCGCCGGCGGCAGGTACATCGCCGCGTGGCGCCGCTCAGGCGGGCCCGCGACTGCGGAGCAGCGCTGCCCTTCCCCGTCGCCGACGAGCACCTCGATGAGCTCCGCGAGGCGTGGTGGCGCCGCCCTCCGGCGTCACCCCGCGGCGTACGCGACGCGAGGTAGGACCAGTGGCTCGGCCGACTTGGTTCGATGAGGAACGTGCTGTGGGTGCAGCACGCGTTAGTCGACCCGAACCCTGGGGCTACCGGGCGACGTTCCCGGACCTGGAGCGTGTGAGTACGTCGCGTCGTTCGCTTCCACGCCGGCCCTCGACGGCGGACCCGTGCACGAGGTGTCGGCGTACCTCCTCGTCGACCTGGGGGGAATCGGCTATCTCCGCAGTCACGACCGTCGCCGCCGTGTCGTGGGGCGCGTGGACGGTCCCTGCTACGGTCCTCCGGCGGTCGCCTGACGGGGGCCTCGCCTTGGGGCTGCCCCACCGCCGACCAGAGGAAGTTGTCTTCGGACATGGCCGACCTGCTCCTGCACTCGCTCCGTGAGTTCAAGGAGATCGTCCTGCCCTGCCTCGAGATCGTTGGGGCAAGGGCGGTGTGCGAGATAGGGTCCGAGGAGGGCGGCTTCTCCGAGATGGTGGCGGACTGGACGGAGGAGCGCGAAGGCGACTTCTACTGCATCGAGCCTTTGCCGTCCGAGCGCGTTCTCCGCCGCGACGCCCATTCGCCCTCGTTCCACCTGTTGGTGGGCCGCAGCGTCGACGTGCTCGGCGAGATGCCGCCGTGCGACGTGTACTTCGTGGACGGCGAGCACAACCACTACACGGTGTCGCAGGAGCTGGGACTGATCGAGCAGGCCGCCGCCCGTGCCGGACGCCGGTACCTCGCCGTCCTGCACGACGTCGGGTGGCCGTTCGGTCGCCGTGACGGGTACTTCCGACCCGATCTGTACCCGCCAGGGGCGGTCCACGAGCACACGTTCACGAAGGGGGTCACGCTCGACGAGCCCGGCGTGGTCGAGGGCGGCTTTCGCAGCGAGGGCGTGTGGGCCTTCGCGCTGCGGGAGGGCGGACGGGCCAACGGCGTGCGAACAGCGGTCGACGACTTCCGCAGCGAGCGTACCGGCCTCGCCTACCTCGAGGTTCCCGTGGTCTTCGGGCTGGGGTTCCTCTTTGCCGAGTCGGCCCCCTACGCCGGCGCTCTCGCCGAGTTCCTGGCGCCCTACCACGACCACCCCCTGTTGCACCGCCTGGAACGCAATCGTCTGGAGCTTTACCTCGCGGTCCTCGCCCTCCAGGACCAGCTCGCCGCCACGAGCGGCGCTGGCCGGGAAGGGGCGGCTCTCCGTCGGGGTGGCGGGGCCGACGAGCTTGCTCGTCGAATCAAGCAGATGGCCGGCAAGGTACGCAGCGCCGCCTGGCGGCGGTGCAAGGTGGGGTCGCCGCTGGTTTGACGCGGTGGCGCTCAGGCGTCACCGGCAAGTGAGCCGAGCGTCGCCGCGGCCCGCGCCATGACCATGACATCGCATCACCCTGCGGTACCTCGGTCGGGTGACCGGTTTGCGCAGTGGGCGAAAGGGCAGGAAACTGCGACCAGCGACGAAAGGAAGACGATGACAGAGGGCTGGGTAGTTGTCACCGGCGCGGGCGGCTTCATCGGCGGCCACCTGGCCGCCGATCTGGTCGCCCAGGGGCACCGGGTGCGGGCGGTTGACGTGAAGCCGTTGGTCGACTGGTACCAGGTCGACCCCACTGCCGACAACCGCCAGCTCGACCTGCGCGGGATCGACGAGTGCCGGCAGGCGGTCGAGGGTGCCAGCGAGGTGTACAACCTGGCCGCCGACATGGGTGGTATGGGGTTCATCGAGAACAACAAGGCCCTGTGCATGCTCTCGGTGCTGATCAACACCCACCTCCTCATGGCCGCCCGGGAGGCGGGCGTCAGTCGCTACTTCTTCTCCAGCTCGGCCTGCGTGTACAACGCCGAAAAGCAGGTGTCTCCCGACCTCACCGCCCTCAAGGAGGAGGACGCCTACCCGGCCATGCCCGAGGACGGCTACGGGTGGGAGAAGCTGTTCAGCGAGCGCATGTGCCGGCACTTCCGGGAGGACTTCGGGCTCGAGACGCGCGTGGCCCGCTACCACAACGTCTACGGCGAGCTGGGCACCTACGACGGCGGGCGCGAGAAGGCGCCGGCCGCCATCTGCAGGAAGGTCGCCGCCGCGAAGCTCTCCGGCCACCACGAGATCGAGGTGTGGGGCGACGGTGAGCAGACCCGGAGCTTCACCTACATCAGGGACTGCGTCTGGGGCACGCAGAAGATCATGGCCAGCGACATCGTCGAGCCCGTCAACCTGGGCAGCTCGGAGCTGGTGAGCATCAACCAGCTGGTCGACATCGTCGAGGGCATCGCCGGCGTCAAGGTCAAGCGGAACTACCAGCTCGGCGCCCCAATGGGGGTGCGTGGGCGCAACAGCGACAACACCATGATCCGCCGGTTGCTCGCCTGGGCGCCCTCGGTGTCGCTCCAGGAGGGCTTGGAGAACACCTATCGGTGGATCTACGACGAGATGACCAGCGGGGTGAGCGCCGCCGGCTGACCGCGCCGGCCGGCGGGCCGCCGGTCAGAAGTGCGTGCGGTACTGCTCGAAGGCGGCCACCGTGCGCTCCGGGAGGAACTCGAAGAGGCGGTCGGCTTCTTCGTGGACGGCCTCCACGATGCGCAGGTTGTTCTCGTAGCCGAGATACTCGCGCTTCATGTCGATGACGAGGTCGTGGGGGTTGCGCTCCTGGCGGACCGACGCCTTTCCGAACACCACCCTGGCGCCGCGCGCCTGCACGTAGTAGGCGGCCCAGATGTCGTCCATGCGCCCGACGTGGGGGAACAGGAAGTAGTCAGGGAGCCAGCGGGCGTCGAGGAAGGTGTTCTGCGAGTTGAACGGGCTGATGGTGCTCGCCGCCATCGGGAACAGCGACGGGTCGAAGGTGCAGTCGGGGGCGAACTGCATGCGGCAGATGGCGTCGACGTCGGGGTCGCCGTCCCAGAAGTCGGCTTGGACGTCGGCGCGCACCAGCTCAGTCGACCGGCGCGAGTAGTCCCTTCTGGGAAGGAGCTGCAGCGGGTAGCCGCGGTGCCACAAGTTGGGGTGGTTGGTCGCCCCGACAGGGTCGAAGGCGGGCAGGTCGGTGGTGAATACCGTCGCCTCCACCTCCTTGCCGACCATCAGGTCCCGGCCCCAGCCCTCGTACGGGATGTTGTCGTCGTCGACGACGGCCACCGTCTCCGCCCCCATCTGGTGGGCGAGCACGAGGCCGAGGTTCCGTCGCTGGATCGAGTTCCAACCGATCAGGTCGGAGAGGGTCTTGTCGATCTTGTCCTGGTCCTCCGGACTGAGGTAGGTGCCGTTCTCCAGCGAATAGTCGTCCGGCGTCTTGAGGTCACCGACGACGATCAGGTGCCAGCCGGGCAGGGAGTCGAACAGCTTCACGGCCGAGGTGGGCGGGTTGATGGTGGTGGTGACGATGACGCCCGTCATGTGCGGTTCCCCGTGGCGCTCGAGCGCGCGATGGACGAGGAGGGCGTGAAGCGGTTCTCCACCAGCGTGCGGACGTAGCGGGCCTGCGTGGACAGCGAGTTCTGCGACTCCCCCTCCTGGCGCGGCGTCCAGAAGGTGGGGATCTCCACCACCTCCACGCCGAGACGCAGCGGTTTGAGCACGGTCTCGAGCAGGAACTCGTGGCGCAGCCCCTGCCATCGGATGGCCTGGACCAGGGCGGTGGGGAACAACCGGTAGCCGAACGTGGCGTCGGTGAGCTTGGTTCGATAGATCAGCGAGGCGAGCTTCTGGAACGTCCAGTTCGCCGCCACCCGCGCCGCGCCGTAGCCCGAGAACCCGCCGCCGGCCGCCCATCGGGAGGCGGTGACCACCGCCTCGGGCTTGGCCTTGGCCACGTCGATGAGCTCGGGCACGAGCTTCGGGTCGGTCTCGAGATCCGTGGCCATCATGATGACGTGGCTGGCGGTGGCCAGATCGAACGCCTCTCGCATGGCGCCGCCGAGGTAGGGGAGGCGCTGGTGGTGGATGCGGAGGCGATCGCCGAACTGGCTCTCCAGCGCGCGGCAGCGGGCCATGCTCTCAGGCGTCGTGCGGTCGCAGACGACCACGAGGGCCTCGGCGATGTCGTCGTCGTTCTTCTCGCGGATGATGCGGACGGTCTCGTCCAGCGAGTCGGTCTCGGTGACCACCGGCAGGATCACGCTCACGCCGGTGAGCTCGGTCGTTGTCGGGACAGGGACGGCCAAGGACGTGCCTTCTCCTCTCGTGAGTTGCGGCGCACGCTAGTCGCCCGGGTCCCGATGCGGGCAACCGTGACGACCCGTAGCAAGATGGCCGAGTGAGCCTCGTCGCCCCGCCCACCCCCCCTGGCGCGGGCGCTCAGGCGGCGGGGCGGTGGCTCCGGGCCTCGACTCGGTGGTGGGAGGTCGTCGCCGTCGTCGCCGCCTTCGCCGTGTCCCGACTGGCCATCGACCGCGCCGGCGTGGTGTTCGACCTGCAGCCCATCAACGACGGCTACCAGCTGCTGCACCCACGCCACCTTCGCGAGGACCTGCTCTACAGCGTGGCTCACCTCCACTCGCAGCCGCCGCTGTTCAACCTCTTCATCGGCCTGGGGCTGCGGGCGCCTGCCGACGTGATGCCGTCGCTGTTCCGCGGCGCCTACCTGGCGGTCGGCCTCGCTCTCGCCCTCACCCTGCGCGCCGTGCTGCGCCGCGTCGGCGTGCGCCCGGTGGTGGCGGTGGCCGTTGCCGTGGTGTTCACCGTGAGCCCCTCGGTGTTCCTCTACGAGAACTGGCTGCACTACGACTACCCGCTCGTGCTCATGCTGGCCCTGGCCGTGCTGGCCCTCCAGAGGTACGAGGACGGCCACCGGCTGCGTGACGCGGCTGCGTTCGTCGTCCTGCTGGGCGCCCTCGTGCTGACCCGCAGCATGTTCCACCTCGTCTGGTTCGCGGCCTGGGTGGGGGCGTTGGTCGCCTACCGCCGCCGCGCCGACTGGCGGCGGGTGGCGGCCGTGGCCGCCGTTCCCGTCGTCGCCGTGGTCGGCCTCCACGTCCACCGCCTGGTGCAGTTCGGCAGCTTCAGCTCGAGCACCTCGCTGGGGATGAGCCTGGCCAAGATGACGACCTTCCAGCTCGACCCCGCCGACCGGGAGGCCCTCGTCGCCCAGGGGAAGCTCTCGCGCCTGGCGCTGGTGGAGCCCTTCAGCCCCCTGCGCAACTACCGTGCGGTCGTCCCGCCCCCGCCGCCAACCGGCGTGCCCGTGCTCGACGAGCAGGTGAAGGCCGACGCCGAGCCCGAGACGGCCAGCACCTTCCGCACCAACTTCAACAACCTCGCCTACGTCGAGCTGTCCGACCGCTACCTGCAGGACGCGTTGCGCACCATCCGACTGCGGCCCCGTGCCTACGGGCGCGGCGTGCTCACCGCCTTCGACGCCTACTTCCGCCCGCCGAGCGACTTCTTCGCCCTCTCCGGGAATCGCCAGCGGGTGAAGACGCTCGACGACGCCTACAACACGGTGGTGTACGGGGTGGTGGGCGGCGGCCAGGCCGCCGACCGGCTCCCCGGGGCGGCGCTGCGGTACGCGCAGGGGACGGGCCGGACGGCGTGGGCCCTTCTGCTCATGTACGCGGTCGCTCTCGTCGGCGGCGCCGCCGTCCTCGGGCGGGCGCTCCTGCGAGGCAGGCGCGGGGAGGGCGACGGCGGCGGTGTCCTCGTGCTCGCCTTCCTGTGGTCCACCGTGGCCTACGTCACCGTCGTCAGCAACGTCTTGGAGGTCGGCGAGAACGCCCGCTTCCACCTGGTGAGCGACCCGCTCGTCGTCGCCCTGCTCGCCACGCTGGTGGTGCGGGCGAGGACGTGCCACATATCCCGCCGCGAAAGATTGTTGAATGCACGCATGCCGCACCGTGCTGCCACCGCGTCATGAGCGTCGCCACCGCCGAGAGACAACCCGAGATCGGGACGGCGAGCCGACGCCCGGCCTGGCGAGAGATCCTGGACCAGCGGCGGGGTGAGGCGGTCGTCGCCCTGGCCTTCCTCCTCTCCCGCGTCGCCATCGGCAGGGCCGGCGTCGTGTTCGACCAGCGTCCCCTCAACGACGCCTTTCAGCTCCTCGACAGGGGCCTCCTCCGCGACGACCTGCTCCGGAGCGTGGCGCACCTGCACTCCCAGCCGCCGCTGTTCAACCTCTTCATCGGTCTCGGACTGCAGTTCCCACCGAGGGTGTCGACGCCGTTGTTCCGGGGCCTGTACCTCGCCGTCGGGCTGGGCCTCGCCCTCACGCTGCACGCCGTGTTGCGCCGCATGCGTCTGCGCCCGGCGGTGGCGGCGGGGGTGGCGGTCGCGTTCACGCTCAGCCCGTCGGTGTTCCTCTACGAGAGCTGGCTGCACTACGACTACCCGGTCACCCTCATGCTGGCCCTGGCCGTGCTGGCCCTCCAGCGCTACGAGGACGGGCACCGGCCGCGAGACGCCGCGCTCTTCGTGGGGCTGCTGGCCGCCCTGGTGCTCACCAGGAGCGTCTTCCACATTGTGTGGTTCGCCGCGTGGGTGGCGGTGCTCGTGCTGCACCGTCGGCGCGCCGACTGGCGGCGAGTGGTCGCCGTCGCCGCCGTTCCCGCGTTGGCCGTGGTGGGCCTCCACGTCCACCGCCTCGCGCAGTTCGGCACCTTCGGCTCCAGCACGCTGCTCGGGATGAGCGTGGCCAAGATCACGACCTTCCAGCTGCCGCCGGCGCAGCGCCGGGCCCTGGTGGCGCGCGGCGAGCTGTCCCGCCTGGCCCTCGCCGATCCCCTCGCCGAGGTGTCGGTCTACCGGCGGTTCGTGCCGCTGCCGCCTCGCACCGGCGTGAAGGCCCTGGACGCCTCCCGCAAGGGCGTGTACTCCGACCCGCCCACCCACCCCGGCTTCCGCGCCAACTTCAACCACCTGATCTACGTGGACGTGTCCAAACGCTACCTGGCCGACGCGGTGCGCACCATCAGGATGCGCCCCGGCGCCTACCTCCAGGGCGTCGCCACCGCCTTCAACATCTACTTCCGCCCGGCCAGCGACTTCTTCACCCTCTACGACAACCGCCAGCAGGTCAAACCCCTGGACGACCTGTACAACATCGTCGTCCACGGCGTGGTGTCGGGACGGGAGGGCTCGCGCCACCTGCCCGACCCCGGCGTGCGTTACCAGCAGGGGCCCGGGCGTACGGCCTGGTTCGTCCTCGCCGCCTACGTCGTGGCCTTCGTCGGCGGGGCCGTGGCCCTGTGGCGCGCCCGCAGGCGCGACGGGCCTGCCGTGGTGCCACCGATCGTGTTGGCGTTCCTGTGGTCCACCGTCGTCTACGTGACCGCCGTGAGCAACCTGATCGAGGTGGGGGAGAACAACCGGTTCCGCCTGTACGCCGACCCCCTGGTGATCGCCCTGATCGCCGCCCTGGTGGTGGGCAGGTTCGGGCGCGCCGCCGCGCCGACCGTGGGGGCGGAGCGGTGACGACGGCGCTCGTCACCGGGGGCGCCGGCTTCTTCGGCGGGGTGCTCACGGCCCGGCTGCTCGAGGAGGGGTTCACCTGCGTGAGCGTCGACCTCCAGCCCCACGAGTGGGCCCACCGCGACCTGCGCGCCGTGCAGGGCGACATCAGGGACGTGCCGCTGATGGAGAGCTTGTTCTCGGCGCACCGCTTCGATGCCGTGTTCCATTGCGCCGCCATGCTCGCCCACGCCGTGGAGGACAGGGACCTGCTGTGGACCTCCAACGTCGACGGCACGCGCGCCGTCGCCGACCTGGCCGCACGCCACCGAGTGCCGAAGCTGGTCTTCATCTCCTCCAACTGCCTCTGGGGCGCCGGCTTCGGGCGCCCGGTCACCGAGGAGGACTCGCCACGTCCCGTCGAGATCTACGGGCGGTCGAAGTGGGAAGCCGAGAAGGTCCTGGCCCGCTTCGCCGACGACGTGGACACCACCGTCCTGCGCAGCCCCACCATCATCGACTCGGGGCGCCTCGGGCTGCTCGCCATCCTGTTCGAGTTCATCAGGGAAGGTCGCAACGTCCCCGTCGTCGGTCGCGGCGACAACCGCTACCAGTTCGTCTACGCCCCCGACCTTGCCGACGCCTGCATCCGCAGCCTCAGCCACGCCGGCAGCGCCGTGTACAACGCCGGCTCCGACGGCGTGCAGTCGCTCCGGGAGGTGTTCGAGCACGTGGTGCGCGAGGCCCGGACGGGAGCACGGGTGAGGTCACTCCCCAAGGTGCCCACGCTCGCCCTCATGCGCCTGGCCAGCGCGCTCAAGCTGTCGCCTCTCGGCCCCTACCACTACCGGATGATCGCCGAGGACTTCATCTTCGACACCACCAGGATCAAGCGCGAGCTGGGCTGGCAGCCCACGCTCACCAACGAGGAGATGCTGTACAAGGCCTACGAGCACTACGTCGCCAACCTCGACGAGATCCAGCGCAGGACGGTGGCGTCCGCCCATCGCCGCCCGGCCAAGATGCGCGCCATCCGCATCCTGAAGTGGCTGTCCTGACCCTGCAGCCGGGCCTTTCCCGGCGCATGACGCGGGCCGTCGCAGCCAACCCCTTGCTCGTCGGTGTCCTCGGCGTCTACACCGTCGCCGTCGCCGTCCTCGTCACCCGCCATGAGCCGTGGTTCGACGAGGCGCAGGCGTGGCTGCTGGCCCGCGACACGGCGCCGCTCACCCTCGTCACCGACGCTCTCCGCTACGAAGGCTCGCCCGGGCTCTGGCACCTGACGTTGACGCTGCCGGCCAAGCTCGGCCTTCCCTACGTCACCCTCAACGTGATATCCGCCGGTCTGGGTGTCGTGGCCACGTTCCTCTTCGTCCGGTACTCGCCCTTCCCGGCGGTGGTGAAAGCGCTGTTCCCGTTCACCTTCTTCGTGTTCTACCAGTACACCGTGGTGGCCCGGAGCTACGCGTTCTTCGCCCCCCTGCTGTTCCTGCTGGCCCACGTGTTTCCGCGCAAGACGGAACGGGTGTACGCCTTCACCGCCCTGCTGTGCCTGGTGGCGAACGTGAGCGTGCACGGGCTGCTCATCGCCGGGTCGGTCATGGCTCTGCACCTGTGGGACCTGTTCCGCTCGCGGGCCGCTCTCGACCGTGCCGCGCTCCGTCGTCAGGCCACCGCCGTCGCGGCGTTCGCGCTGGTGTGCGCGCTGGTGGTGCTCCAGCTGCTCCCGCCCGACGATCTCACCTTCGCGCCCGACACTCGCTTCACCCTGGCCCACACGCGCTTCACGCTCGAGACCATGGTGAAGGGGTCGCTGACCGAGCGGCTCTCGATCTCCGCCGTGGTGCTGGCCGCCTCCGGGTGGTGGTTCTGGCGCGCCAGGTGCCTGGCGCTCTACCTGCTCCCGACGTTCGCCATCCTCGCCTTCTCGTCGCTGCGCTACTGGAACCTCTGGCACCAAGGGACGCTGTTCCTGGTGTGGGTCTTCGTCCTCTGGGTGAGCTTCGCCACCCACCAACCGCGCGTACGCTCCGATGTGTGGGCTCGCCGGGCGGCGCTGGTCGCCATCATGGTGGTGATCCTCGTCCAGGTCGCGTGGTCGGCGTGGTCGGCCCGGTTCGACTACCTCAACCCCTACTCGGGAAGCAGGGAGCTCGCCCGCTACATCGAGCGCTACCGCCTGCAGGAATCGGAACTCTACGCAACGGGTTATCCGTCGGTGGCCGTCCTCCCGTACTTCGACCACAACATCTTCGCCAACCACAAAGGACGGTCAAAGCGCTCGTTCTGGTTCTGGTCGACGAGGAACGCCGTGGTAGAGGACCCGGCGAAGATCCTCGCCGCCCGCCCGGACTTCGTCGTCCTCAGCGTGAAGGTCCCCGGCCAGGAGCGGGCGACGGACTCGTTCTCTGGGTACCGGGTGGCGCGCATCTTCCCGGGAGACCTCTGGTGGAAGAACCGGGTGATGGAGCGAGACGCCTACATCCTCCTCCAACGCACGTGAGCCCCCTCAGCGCCACAGCTCCTCATCGGCCGACGTGTTCAGCTCGGCGCGCTCCTGCTCGGTGAGCAGGAGCAGAAGGCGCCAAGGGCATCGCCCGGCTGGCGGCGACGACGCCCCACGCAACGAGGGCGGTGGCTGCGGTCGCGACGAGAAGCATCCAGGGGCGCCATCCCCACGGCGGCGGCGCCCACTCGCTCCGACCCGCGAAGAGGACGGGCCCGTTGTTGCTGACGGCATAGCGCCTGGCGTTGGCATACCAGCCCGCCACGTGGACGGCGGCGACGACCAGTGGGACGGCGAAGAGGAGGACGCGACGCCCGAGGAGGCCGAGACGATCGTGGTGCAGCGCGATCAACTCGCCGGTCACGAGCGGGAGAGCCACCCAGAGCGGCAAGGCGTAACGGCCGTACATGGGAAAGTGGGTCTGATGGATGACTGCCGCCGCTATGCCGATGGTACCTGCAGCGCAGCCGGCGAACACCAGGGCGAGCACGAGGCGCTGACGACCGTCGCCGACGAGGAAGGCCAGCGCCACCAGGACCGTCACGAGTACGCCCCACGTCACATAGGCGACGCGGGGCATGCTGACGTCGGCCCAGCCGAAGGCGCCGACGCCTTGGCGTAGGACCTCGGGAATGTCGCGCACCGAGTTGTGGAGCGAGCCCAGCACCTCCTGCAGCACGAACGGAGGATTGGGCTGCACGAACAACCCCCAGGCCAGGTTCGCGGTGATGGCGAGCACGACGACGACGGTGGCGACCAACGCGCCGGAACCCCCCTGGCGTAGCGTCTGCCAGACGCGCCTCCGACCGACCAGAGCCAGGAAGACGAGCAGGTCAGCGACGAGGAAGAGCGGCCCCAGAGACCGGCCCAGGGCGAGGACAGTACCCGCGGTACCCGCGACCAACCAGATGAACCGGGGGGGTGGCTCGCGACGGGCCAGCCGGAGGAAGACGGCGAGGAGGCAGATGGTCGCACTGACCTCGGGTCCGGTGGGCGAGAGCGCGGATGAGAGGAAGACGACCATGGGTGTGGCCGCGGCCAGCAGCCCGACGAGGGAGACGCCTTTGGTGCGGGGGGACCAGAGGACCAGCGTCGCGGCGAACAGCAGAGGGAAGGCAATAGCGGCGGAGACGGCGCGGCCGGCAAGCAGTGCCCTCCGGGCCTCGTGCGTCTGGTTCATCACCAGTCCAGGCGGGAGGTAGAGGAACGGCTCGTACGTCCCGACGTACGTCTTCATGGGCGTGGTCTCACCGGGCGCGGTGTCCACGTAAGCGCCCGTTGCATTCAGGCAACCGGCACTCCGTCCAGGATCGAAAAGGCTGCACGCGAAGCCATGGGGAACGAGCTCTGCCGGGATGTCGAACTGCCTCGCCGCCAGGTTGATCCACCGCAGTTGAAGCGGCCCGAACCCAGGTCCGATGCCGTAGCGAGCGGGACGGCCGAACCACTGGCCCCGCCCCACGGCCACGGACTTCAGGTAGTGCTCGGGCTCATCCGGGGCGTACCCCGGGGGGTTTGCGACCACCCATGACACGCCCAGCGAGGCCAGGAAGGCGATGACGAGGAAGGGGCCACCCACGGCACGCCGAGCTGCGGCCCATTTCTTCACCGTTGGCCACATCCAACCGGCCTCGGCCCTCCCGTCGCCCGTGCCGTGCTTGGTCCTCGGAGTTGGGACCTGGCGAGGACGCGACAGAACTGGTCTTCAGGCACGGATTGGTCCCTTCTCGAACGGAGCCGCAGCGCCGCAGGATTCTAGGGGCTCACCGCGCGATTGATTGCGCAGCCGGGCTGATCGTGTAGTTCCAGTGTGTGCCCATCAGCTCGGGCACGCTACGTCGAAGGAGGAAATCTGGATGACATGACGTGATCGAGCGGAACTGAGGCAGCCAGCCAGGGTGGGTCTGGTCCGGGGAGACGTCCGGGTCCCCGGTAGGGACGCCCCCGTGCGTGGCCGAGAGGCCGGGTGCGAAGCGGGGCGAAACAACTGGCCGGTCCGTAGCGAGTGCGATGGTGCGAGGCCCTGACAAGCGTCGTCATACACACCCCGCCGAGAGGCGGGCCAAGAGGGAGCCGAGCCGCTATTGGAATGGCGAAGGCCACGGAAGGCGCCAGGGAACCGGAAGCGGGCGCCGAAGAACCCTCCGGCGCAGTGGGCTCGGAACGGTCAGATGGTTGTCCTCGGAAATGGGGAGATCCTCCTCGGCCCCGCCGCGACGGGTGGCGGGAAGCGATGCCTGCCTATAACCGGTGCCCCCGGGAAGTGGCACGGCGGCCGAGAGGAAGTCGGATGGGGTCGTAGTAGCAGACGAAGGCGTGGGACGGCACAGCCCCGCCCGATGCGAAGGGCCCCTACTTCATCGATGCAGGCGTGTGGTGCGAAGGGAGCCGGTCAGTGGCCGAAGGTCTAGATCAGCCGGGCACACCCGAGGGCCCGCAGGGCGGTAGTGCCGCTCTGTCGGCTAGGTCCATCAGCCGGGCCGAGGGAGTGGACGCCTTCCAAGCGCTCCAGCGCGTGCTCTACCGCAGCGCCAAGCAGGACCCGCAACGTCGGTTCCACGCCCTCTACGACAAGCTCACCCGCCGTGACGTGATGTGGAGAGCGTGGATCGACGTAGCCACCAACCAAGGCGCCCCCGGAGTCGACGGCGTGTGCATCGCGTCGATCGAGGAGGGGGGCGTCGAGGCGGTTCGGGCCTTCCTCGACGGCCTCGCCGCAGAACTGGAGGCGAACCTACCGGCCCCGGCCTCTGCGGCGGGTCAACATCCCCAAGCCCGGCCAGCCGGGCAAGACCAGGCCGCTGTCGATCCCGTGTGTTCGGGATCGGGTGGCCATGGCAGCGGCCAAGTCCATCCTGGAGCCGATCTTCGAGGCGGACTTCCTGCCTTGCAGCTTCGGTTTCCGGCCAAAGCGGTCGGCACACCAGGCTCTGGAGGCGGTGCGCACCACGGCCAACCGAGGAGCGACCTGGGTGCTCGACGCCGACATCTCGGACTGCTTCGGCTCGCTGTCGTTCGACGCCATCGTCTCCCAGGTGGAGCGGCGGGTGTCGGACGCCAAGATGCTGAAGCTGATCCGGGCGTGGCTTCGAGTCGGGGTGCTCGAGGGCGGGGTGGTCACCAGCCAGGTGGCCGGCGCCCCGCAGGGCTCACCCGTTTCCCCGCTGCTGTGCAACATCGTGCTCCACGTGCTCGACACGGCGTGGAGCGAGGTGGGCCAGGAGCTGGGAACGCTGGTCAGGTACTGTGACGACTTCGTCGTGCTCGCCCCGACCAGGGCCAGGGCCGTGGAGGCCAAGGCCCGGATCGAGGCGGTCCTGGAACCGTTGGGGCTGCGGTTGCACCCCGACAAGACCAGGATCGCCTGCCTCGACAAGGGGCAGGAGGGCTTCGTGTTCTTGGGCTTCGAGCATCGTCTGCGCGAGTCGAAGAAGTGGCGGGGTCGTTGGTACGTGCAGAAGTGGCCGTCGCCGAGGGCCATGGCCTCGATCAGGGCCAAGGTCCGGCAGCGCACGGAGCTTCGGCTCGCGAGCCTGCCGTTGGAGGACGTGGTGGGACACCTCAACTCCGTGCTCCGGAGCTGGGGTGCGTATTTCGCCGTGGGCAACTCCACTGTGAAGTTCCATGCCATCGACAGCTACGTCCACCTGCGAATGGCCAAGCTGGCCAGCAAGAAGCACGGGCTCCACGGTCGGAACTGGGCCACCCGCTTCACCTACGGGTGGCTCACCGATCTGGGGATCTACCGCCTCGGAGGGAAGGTGCGCTACTACCGGGCTGCGTCTGCCTGACGGTGAACGGTGTCGGCGAGCCGGATGAGTGGAGAACCTCATGTCCGGATCGATAGGGGGCGGTTGGCGAAGCCGAGGCGCAGCCAACGTCGAGCCAGCCGCCTACCTCACCCCCGTGCCAGTCGTGTGGTCGGAGAGGGACGGCAGCGAGGTCGGCATCGGCCACCTTGACGCCCGTCTCGTAGAACGCGGTGTCGCGCTCGGCCCGGACCTTGAGCCCCTTCTTCGTGGTCGTCGCCGCCATGAGCTCGACGATGGTGCGGTAGGTGGTGAGCGGCCGGCCCCGCCAGTTCATGGAGATGAAGCTGAAGAGGCGGTGCTCGATCCTGCGTTCCACTTGCTCGTCCCCGGCGGGTAGTGGCACAGCGTGATCTCCAGGCCCGTCTCGGCGGCGAGCTTCGCCAGGTGCACCTTCCAGGCCCGCACCCGCTAGCCTTGGACCCGCCGGCATCGGCGGTGATCAAGAGGCGGGTGGCGTCGGGGAAGCGGCGGGACCCCAGGTGGCGCCACCAGGAGCGGATCCGTACGGCGGACCTAGACGGGCTGGCGGCACCAATGTGGGCGCTGACCGGTGTCACGACCCGCCGGTCAGGGGCGACCGAGCCCGCGCTTCACGACGCGGCCCAGCCCCTGGGCGACGGCTCCCGCACCACCCTCGGCGTACTCCGCCCTCGCCTTCTGCACGGCGCGCCGCATCTGCTTGCCATAGCTCGTGAGGCCGGCGGTGACGAGTGGTACGTCCGGTTGGCGCGTCGGCAACTGGACGACGGCGAAGGCGACGGTGACCTCCGCCGCTCGGACGTCACCGGAGACGCGCCCCGCCAACGAGAGATGCAGCTGGGGGTCCTCAGTGGAGCCGAGGACGACGCCGTCGTAGAGCCAGCGACAATTCACGTAGGTGAGCCCGCTGAAGTCGTCCTCGCCCTGGATGCGGAACCGCACGGTCTGGTCAGCGTCCGCCATCAACACTGCGACGTCGATCCAGTCGAGACGAACGAGAGCCGCGCCGCGGCAGGGATCGAACCGGATGGCGCGGATCCCGCGGTGGCTGAAGAAGAAGCGGCCGTACGAGAGCCCGTTGCGATTGATCAGGAGGGGGCGCTGCTGGCCGTGCGCGAAGCCTTGGCCGGTGTCGACCCACATCTCCATCGTCGCCGAGCGGCCGGGCTTGAAGGCCTCAGTGGGCAGCGCGCCCTCCGCCAGGGCGAGCGCCGACGCGGCCAGGGGCGGGTCGTGACGGGCGGCGAGACCGATCGGCCAGAAGCACTGGTTCATCGACAGCTCGAGGACGTCGGTCGGCGACAGGTAGGACACCAGAGGGGCCAGCTCATCGTTGATGATCACCTCCTGGTGCTCCGACCCGAAGTTGTCTTCGTGCGCCCACTGACCGAAGGTCTCCGCCTCCCAGACAGTGGGTCGCACGACCGAGCGCCGCAGGATCTCGAGAAGGAGGGGACGCTCGGCCCCGTCGAGGCCGGGCATCCCCGGGAGCGAACGGCGGTAGCGCGACCACTCCCGCTGGAACGTCTTCACGCCCTGTTGGACGGCCACCTTCTCCGTCACCTGGCGCGGCGTGGGCACCGATCTGTCGAGCACCGGCGTTCGATCGGCGGAGAAGTCGACCAGCGACCCGATGGTGGCCAGGCAGGCCTGCTCGATCACCTCAGGTGTGCGGGCGATGTCCGGCGCGCCCGGCCACGGCTGGCCGCAGTGGGCCAGGTAGGAGTGCATCTCGAGGCCATCGAGCACCCGCCCAGAGGCGCTGTCGTTCGTCATGAGGTAAAGCCCGACCGTCCTCATCGCCGAGCCCGAGCCTTGGAGGACTGCCTCCAGTTGGCGCTGGATGGTGCCTCCCCAGCCGAGGTCCACCAGGACGAGGCGCTCGATGTCCCCGACGGTCTCCGAGAGGTAGTCCAGGAGGCGGCGGCGTGCCGCCGCTGCCTCCTCTCGGACGCGGGCACGAAGATGGTCGTTGCCGATGATGCACTCGAAGACGCGGTCGATGAACCCGGGTTCGTCGAGCCTGCGCGAGAGGCTTCCCCGCAGCTCGGCCACCTCGCCGATGTCGAGGCCCAGGCTGTCGAGGAACTCGCTCACGCGAGGCCTGAGGCGGCGTTGCAACTGTGCCTCCAGCTCCTCGCGGTCCGCGAGGAATATCGACGCGCGGGCGGTGACATGCCTCGACATCCAGATGGGCCGGGCCACGACGGGAGAATCGTGGTGGGCGGCGGCTCCATTCACCAGTTCGGAGAGGAACTCGCCCTCGCGCATCATGCACCACACGCTGTCCGCCCCCATCTGGCGAGCGTGGCGGTGCACCCAGTCGGCGAAGCCGAGGAGTACCGGCCCGAACACCGTGACGCCGAACTCCCACGCCGGCCGCAGCGGAGCGGGAAGCTCTGCGGGTTGGGCCACCGCCGCCGCTTTCGTGCGCAATGCGGTCATCCCGAAGTCACCCCTCGTGGGGTGGACCACGACGGGCGACGGAGCACGACTGAGTGGAAGGAGACACCCCTCGTCCACGAGCACCTGCTCGAGATCGCCTCGAAAGCGACGGAAGTGGACGGTATGGATACCGAGGCGGCCGGGCGCGTCGACATCCGACTCCTTTTCGTCGCCCACGTGGAGCACCGAGGAACCGGGGACCTCGAGGGCGGCGAGGACGACCTCGAAGAGACCGTCGCCCTTGTGCACGCCGTGGCTGCTCGACACGAAGATGTGGGCGCCGGCGACCGCCTGCATCTCGGCGCGGCTGGTGAGCATGCGCAGCTGCTGCGGCGAGAGGTAGGTGTTCGACACCAGCGCGATGTCGACGCCGAGGCCGCGGGCCAGTGAGGCAAGGGCGAGCACATCCAGGTCGGGGAAGGTCAGCCTCCGCTCGACCCCGACCTCCATCCGGGCGAGCGCGCCAGCAGGCGCAGGGCCCACCACGCCCGGCGGGATCTCCCGCCAGATGTCCTCCAGCGTCACTTCCGGGCCCAGCCCGAGCTCTCTTTGTCTTTGCCTCGCGCGCGCCTCGGCTTTGATGCGTAAGAGTCGGAAGACGTCGGGCTCGATACAGCGGTGCAGCAGCCCCGCCTCCCGCAGCTCGTGGGCGAGCACGACGAAGAGGTCCGTTGGTCGGGGGACTGCTCTCCAAAGGAGCGTGTCGAACACGTCGAGCGACAGCACCGACACCGCACCCTTGTTCAGCAGCGCAGTCGCCTGCTCGAGGCGGACGTCGTGGCAGGCTGCCGCCCCGTCGAGGTGCCCGAGCTCCAGGGCCAATTCCCGTTCAGCCTGCATCTCTGCGGATTCTTACAGAAGGAGTCGCGCCGGCCCAAACGGGTGCCACGTCGTCATGGCGCTGTCCCGGTCGGGACATTCTCACGCTGACTCGCCAGGGCCACGGATCGCACCCCGGCCCCCGCCGCCTCACCCATGGCAAGGCCCTCCTCGTCGCCATCCCCGACAGAGCCAACGCCGTACCAGACGAGGCACGCCACGGCGGCGACCATCAACGCCACCCACGGGGCCCACCCACCGTCGGGAGCCCACTCGCTGTGGCCCAGAAAGAAGGTCGGACCCTTCTCGCTCACGGCATAGCGCCGAGCGCTCGTCCACCAGCCGCTGAGGTGGACGGTGGCGGCCACGACGGTGACGACCGGGAGGAGAGCCCGGCCGAGGCGACCTAGACGGTGACGGTTGAGGAAGACGATCTCGCCGGCGACGAGAGGCAGGACCAGCCAAAGGGGCAGGAAGTACCGCCCGAACAGGGGGAAACCATAGACACGGGGCTGCACGACGAACACGGCCATGCCGATGGTGCCGACGACACATCCCACGGCCACCGCGGCCAGCGTCAGACGCTGCCGCCGCTGGCCGACGACGAAGCCCACGGCGACGAGCGCAGCTCCCATGCCCGCCCACGCGTTCGTCGCCACCCGGGGCATCGCAACGTCCTGCCAGCCGAACATCCCGATGCCCTGACGGACGATCTCGCCCAGCTCGCCGATGGCGATGCCCACCGTTGGCCACGCGTGGGTGAGGTCGAGTCCCGGATGAGCCTGGACGGTAAGGCCCCACGCCACGTTGGCGGTAACCCCGAAGACGAGGGCGGCAACGGCGCCAAGGGCCGCCTTCCCGCCCGCCCGCGCCTTCCGCCACGCCTCGCGAGGGCCGACGATGAGGAGGAGGACCATGAGGTCGGCGGCGAGGAAGAACGGGCCGAGCGAGCGGCTCATGGCCAGGACCGCCCCGCTCACCCCGCCGGCCACCCACACCCTGGCGGTCGGCGGGTCCGTTCGCGCCAAGCGCAGCACCACGGCCATGAAGCAGATCGAGGCGCTCACCTCCGGCCCACTCGGCGCAAGCTCGGAGGAGAGGAAAAGGACCATGGGTGTCGTCGCGGCCACGAGCCCGACGAGCGGGAAGCCCCACTCGTGGGGCTTCCACAGCACGGCGGCGGCCAAGGCGAGGAGGAACAGCGAGATGGTGGCCAGGGCCAGGCGCCCCAGGCGGACGGCGGTGAAGGCGTCGTCAGCGGCCCTCATCGCCAAGCCTGCCGGGAGGTAGAGGTAGGGCTCGTACGTTCCGACGTAGGTGAGCCTCGGCACCGCCTCGGCGGGAGGGCCACCCTCGTAGAGGCACCTCGCAGTGCGACGCGGGTTGAAGATGCTGCATGCGAAACGGTCCGGCGCCATGTGCGGAGGGTGGTGGACGACAGTCGCCACCTTGTTGATCCATCTGAGCTGCCGTGGGCCAAAGCCGGGACCGATGCCGTAGTCGGCGTCCGGCGCGACCCAGACGCCGCGGCCGACACTGAGCGCCTTCGAGTAGTGCGCCGGCTCGTCAGGCGCGTAGCCGGGCGGGTTGGCAAAGACCCAGCTGATGCCGAGGAGGACTACGAAGGCGATGACGAGGTGGGGGCCGCGCGCGGGGCCGGTGACCAGCGCGGTGAGACGACGACGAGAGGTGGACACTCGGCTCACGGTCTCCCAGGCACAAGCCCCGTCGTCACAAGCTGAACCCGGCGGCCTGGCCGTCCTCGTAGAACATCCGCACCGTAGCCAAGGAGTAGTCGGCGAGGTCGCGCCCGACGAGGGAGATCTTCTGCAGGACGTCGTGGGCAACGGTGATGATGTGGCAGCCGACGGCGTCGGCCTGGAGGATGTTGAGCAGCTCCCGCGGGCTGGCCCAGATGAGCTCGACGTTCGAGTACGGCCGGAGAAGCTCGACCGCTGCCGCCATGATCGGTACGGGGTCGCGGCCGGTGTCGGCGACACGACCGGCGAACACCGAGACGCACGAGGGCGGCCCGCCGGCCAGGCGCTCGGAGGCGCGGCGCACCTGCCCGAGCGTCATCAAGGCGGTGACGTTCGTCTTCACGCCTTCCGCCGCCAGGTGGGCGAGCAGCGGCCCGGAGTCCTCCGCCCGGGTGTTGGTGATCGGGATCTTGACGTACACGTTGTCGCCCCACGCCGCCATCTTGAGCGCCTGTCGCTCCATCTCGTCGAACTCGTCAGAGAACACCTCGAAGGAGATCGGCAGGTCCGGAACGACGTCGAGCAGCTCTCGGGCGAAGGCCTCGTAGTCGCGGATCCCAGCCTTGTGCATCAATGTGGGATTCGTCGTGAAGCCCTTGATCAACGGGTTCTTCGCGAGCTCCACGATGCCAGCGTGAGCGGCGCCGTCGGCGAAGATCTTCACCTCGAGGGCCTCAAGCCGTGGCTTCATTGGCCACCACCTCCTCGTTCCAGCGCTCCACGATCCACGGCACCGCCTCGAACAGCTCGCCGACGACGAGGTCGGGGTCCTCCGGACGTCGCTCGTCGTAGCGGCGGTCCAGGAACACCGTGCTGCAACCGGCGCGCCGCCCCGCTTCCACGTCTCGCCAGCGGTCGCCGACCATCGTGCTCCTGGGCAACGCCACGCCCCAGTCCCGCGCCGCGTCCGTCAACAGCCCCGGCTTGGGCTTGCGGCAGTGGCAACGGTCGCCGTCGTCGTGGGGGCAGACGCGGACGTCGTCGAGGGGGAGCTGGGCCATCAGCCAGTCGTCGATCTCGCGAGACGCCGCCGGGGCGAGCGTTCGCCGGCTGATGTCGGGTTGGTTGGTGACGACGACGAGGAGGAAGCCGTGGCGCTTCAAGCTCTCGCACGCCTCGGCAACCATCGGCAGCAGCAACCCAGCAGCGACGCCGGCCGGCGGGTACGGGCGTCCGTCACGCACCTCCGCCCGGTTGAGTACGCCGTCCCGGTCGAGGAAGACGGCGGCACGGGACGCGGGGCCGGGACGGGCCATGGCGTCAGAGCCGCCCCACGCGAGCGTCGACGAGCATGGAGTCGATCGACGCGGTGAGCGCGTCGCGGGTGTTCCTCGAGCAATGCCAGCCGAGCGCAAGGATACGATCGGTGTTCAGCCGGACGATGGGGACGTCTCCCTTCCAGCCTCGGTCGCCGCCGCTGTACTCGTAGGAGACGTCGTCGCGCGACAAGCCGACGCACTCGACGGCCAGGTCGGCGATCTCCTTCACCGTGATGTAATCGCCCGTGGCCACGTTGTAGGTGCGGAACGAGGCGTCGTCGAGGGCGTGGGCGGTGAGGACGGCGGACACGACGTCGTGGACGTGGATGTACGACTTGCTCTGACTGCCGTCACCGAGGATTCGCAGGCGCGTTGGGTCGGCGAGAAGCCGGCGGACGAAGTCGAACCCGACCCCGTGGGTCTGGCGCGGGCCGACGACGTTGCCGAAGCGGAAGGCACGGGCCACGAGCCCGAACATGAAGCAGTAGGACGAGATCAGGGCCTCGCCGGCGAGCTTGCTGGCGCCGTAGGTGGACACTGGCACCAACGGCCCGTGGTCCTCGTGGGCCTCCCGTTCGCCGAGGTCGCCGTACACGCCGCTCCCAGACGCGTAGAGCACGCGTTTCGCGCTCGTCACCCGCATGGCCTCGACGACTTGGTGGGTGAGGTACGTGCCCTCGTGGAAGTCGATGTCGGGTTCTGTGGCGGCGCGAGCGATGTCGGGGTTCGACGCGAGGTGGATCACGACGTCGTGGCCGTCCATGCTGTCCCGGAGGCGCTCGCCGTCCTTGACATCGCCCTCCACGACGCGAAAGCGACTGTCGCCCACGTGGTGCTCGAGGTGCCAGTGCCGACCGGAGGAGAAGTTGTCGTACACCGTGACGGCGTTCACCGGCTGGTCGAGCAGGGCGTCGGCGAAGTGGCTGCCGATGAAGCCGGCACCGCCCACGACGAAGAAGCGGCGCCCCGTCAACGTCGGTGCCCAGCGGGTGGCGCCGGGGACGGCGGTCAGCGGAGGGATTCCCACTTCGTGGTGTGTGCGGACAGCAGGGGATGGCTGACGACCAAGTGCCACACGACCGCGCACAGACCCTCGGTGTGGGGAGTGATGTGGTCGGCGAACACCGGCGGGATGACGACGCAGGCGTCGGCCACCTTCGCCGTGTAGCCGCCGTCCCGGCCGACGACGCCGTAAATCGAGGCTCCCACGTCCCGTGCGAGCTCGAGGGCGCGGATCAGGTTGACCGAGACGTTGCGCTCCCTGTCGCCGCCGCCCACCGAGAACACCAGCACGCCGTCGTGTCCCGACAGCCTCGAGCCGTGCAGCCACGCCGAGAACGTCGTGTCCCACCCTTCGTCGTTCGTGCGCGCCGTGAGCTCCGACACGTTGTCGGTCGGGGCGTAGGCCTCGAAACCGCAGATCTTGCGGAAGTCGTTGACGGCGTGGCTGGCGTGGCCGGCGGACCCGCCGACGCCGAGGATGAAAAGACGACCCTCTCTGGCACGGACGGCGTGGAGGCCGGCTGCCATGCGCTCGAGCTCCTCGGTGTCTATCCGCTGCAGGATCTCCACGGACTCCGCGAGGAAGGCCCGGCTGAACGAGCGATCCTGCCCCTGCATCGCGCCGTCACGTGTCATCTCGTGTGCGTGCACGCGCTGCATTTCCCCTCGTGAAGCGAGACTTCGCCCCGCCGGCATGGATCCGTCGACGTCTTTGGCGCCTCTGGTCTATCACAAGGACGAGAAGGCGGCGGGGTGGGCTCGAGGAACGGTGGTAGATGCGGTGGTGACGGAGCGGCTACTGTTCGCCGCCAGTCGGGAGCACAGGACGCATCTTGTTCCCCCGCGACCCACCCGACCCCTCTCCCCATGTTCACCACCGACACGTACCCGTACTTCGAAGAGGTCAACGAAGGCATCCTTCGCCAAGTCCCCGCTGCAGCGAACGGGATGTCGGGAGCGGTCGGACGAGTAGGCCACCCCTGCCCCCTCGTGCTCGACGTCGGCTGCGGGCAGGGGTCGCTCGCCGCCGAGATCGCCGATCTGGGGTACGAAGTGTGGGGTATCGAGCAGGACGCGTACGCCGCGCAGAGGGCAGCCGCCCGCATCGACTGCGTCGTCCACGCCGATCTCACCGACGCGGAGGCGGTGCGCGCCCGTCTCGACGGCCGGCGCTTCCAGCGGATCGTGTTCTCCGACGTGCTCGAGCACGTCTACGACCCGCTCACCGTGTTGCGCTCCTATCTCGACTACCTGGCCCCCGATGGGCGCGTGCTGATCTCGCTGCCCAACGTCGTAAACTGGCAGACCCGTCTGGCCTTCCTCTTCGGACGGTTCACCTACCAGGACTCGGGCGTTCTCGACCGCACGCATATCCGGTTCTTCACGTTCAAGACCGCGGTCGACATGGTGCGCCGAGCGGGCCTCGAAGTCGAGATCGTCGACCACACCCCCTTCCTGGCGAGGGCGGCGTTGCCACTCGCCAAGCGGCTCCTCACGCGAGGCGGGGCACCAGCGGACGAAGACCAGGCCAAGGCCATCATCGACTCCCCGGCCTACCGGCTCTACATGCGCTACGTCTACCCGGTCGAGCACGGGGTCGGATCGCTGCGGCGCTCCTTGTTGGCGTTCCGCATCGTCATCGTGGCCCGCCGCGCCGCCTGAGCATCAGCGGTGCCCGCCGAGCTCACCGTCGCCATGATCACCCTGAACGAGGAGCAGGCCGTCGAGAAGGTGATTCGCTCGATCCACGACGCGGTGCCCGACGCCGAGGTCCTGGTGGTCGACTCGAGCACCGACGCCACACCGGACATCGCCGAGTCGCTCGGCGCACGGGTGATCAGGCAGTTCCCGCCCATTGGCTACGGCCCGGCCATGGACGTCGCCCTGCGCTCGGGCTCCGGCGTCGTCGTCGTCACCCTCGACTGCGACGACACCTACCCGACCGAGAAGATCCCGGAGCTGCGGGACCTGGTGCTCCGGGACGGCTGGGACGTGGTGGACGGGTGCCGGCTCCCCCGCAGGCCGGCGGCCATGCGCCTCCCCAACTACGTCGGCAACTGGCTCCTTGCCGCGCTGGCCTCGGTGCTGTTCGGCAAGCGGTTGCGCGACCTGCACTCGGGGATGAGGGCGTACCGCAAGAGCGTCATCGACCAGCTGCGCTTCGATCCGAAGGGAGCGGCGCTGCCCGTCGAGCTCCTCCTGCGGCCGCTCAAGGCCGGCTACCGGGTGCACACCGTGCCCATCGACTACAAGCACCGGATCGGGGAATCGACCATGCGACCGCTCGAGACCATCCATTGGAGCCTTCGGCGCATGTTCCGCGTTCGGTTCGGGCGATGAGAGTCGGGATCCTCGGTGGTGGCATCACGGGCGTCGCCATCCAGCGCTTCCTCGAGCACGACAGCCTGGTCCTCGAGGCGTCCGACGAGCCGGGCGGGCTGTGCCGCACCTTCTTCAAGGACGGCTTCGGCTACGACCTCGGCGGCCACATCCTGTTCTCGAAGAACGAGCGAGTGAACGCCCTCGTCGACGAGCTGCTCGACGGGAACCTCAACCGCTGCCGGCGCGCCAACAAGATCCTCTTTGGCGGTCGCTACGTGAAGTACCCCTTCGAGAACGACCTCGGGTCGCTGGCGCCCGAGGACACCTATGACTGCCTCATCGGCTATCTAAAGAACGACTTCTCCGGCGAGGTCACCAACCTCCGTCACTGGGCCTACGCCACCTTCGGCAGGGGCATCGCCGAGAAGTACTTCATCCCTTACAACGAGAAGATCTGGAACATCGGCGCCGACGAGCTGGGCCTCGACTTCGTCGAACGGATCCCCAAGCCGCCGATGGAGGACGTGGTGCGTTCGGCGCTCGGCATTGAGAGCGAGGGCTACCTCCACCAGCTGTACTTCCGCTACCCCAGGGAAGGGGGGGTGGAGAGCCTGGTGCGCACCCTCATCGACGACCGCTCGCGGATCGTTTGCAACTTCCCGGTGCGCGCGGTCCGTCGCACCGGAGACGAGTGGGAGGTTTCCGACGGCGACGCCGAGTACCGCTTCGATCGATTGGTGGTCTCGTTCCCGATCCACGAGGCCATCAGGTGCTTCGCCGACGTCCCCGAGGAGGTACGCCGGGCCGTCGCCGCGCTGCGCTACAACTCGATGCGCGTCGTGCTCGTCGCCGTAGGCAACGAGAGCCTGATGGACAAGAGTGCGGTGTACATCCCGGACCCCTCCGTCGTCACTCATCGGGTCTGCTTCATGGGGTTCTTCAGCGATCGCCTGGTGCGCCCGGGGACCTCCTCGCTCATTGCGGAGATCACGACCAACCCAGGCGACGGGATCCACGAGCTGAGTGACGAGGCGATCACGCGGCGGGTGATCGACGACCTCGATCGCGTCGGCATTGTCGACGCGGGGGAGGTGATCGTCACCGACGTGCAACGCCTTCAGTACGCCTATCCCGTGTACACCCACGACTACCGGAGCAACAAGGCGATCGTGCACTCGTACTTCGAGGATCTCGGCGTCGACCTGTGCGGCCGCTTCGCTGAGTTCGACTACATCAACAGTGACGAGTGCCTGAACCGGGCCATCGCCCTGGCCGACCGGCTCAACTCGCTCACGTGACCTGTTGCGCCGGCGCTGGCGGCCGGAGATGGCGTTCCAGGTCGGCCAGGCCGGCGGGCGAGCCGATCTCGAAGAACCGCTGCGACACTTCGTAGCCGGCCAGGCGCCCCTCGACGCTCAATCGGTGGAAGACGTCGCTCAGGTCGGCGGGCGCGCCGGGGTCCACGGCGTCGTCGAGCGGCTCCGCGGTGAGCACCGACAACCCGTAGTCGATGTATGACATCGCAGCCGTCCTGCCCTCCGGACGCTTGTCGTAGAGCGTCACCTTCCCGTCGCCGAACTCCGCGTTGCTCGGGGCCCAAGCGTTCGCGTTGGGGAAGACGGTCATGAGAGCGGGGAGGCCGGCGTCGTCGAACGCCTCGAGCACGGGACGGTAGGCGACCGGCAGGTAGGCGTCGCCATACAGGGTGAGGAACGGCGAGCGGATGACGCCGAGCTCGAGCCCCTTGCGCAGGGCGCCTCCCGTGCCGAGGAGCGTCGGCCCGTCCTCGAGGTAGTCGACCTTCAGGCCCCACGCGCTCCCGTCGCCGACGAACGAGCGGATCATCTCGCCCCGGTGCCCGATGCTGTAGACCACTTCCGCTATGCCCTGCGCCGCCACCCACCCCAGCTGGTGGCTGGCGAAGGGCACGCCGTTGACGGGGATGAGCGCCTTCGGGACGTGCTCGGTGAAGCGGCGCATGCGAGTGCCGAGACCGCCGGCGAGGATGACGCACTGCACCTGGTTCACGCGGGGACGATGAGCTTGGAGCCTTCGTGGTCGAAGGAGAAGCGGACCTCGGGCAGGCCCTCTTTGGCCATCGCCCGCCGGAGCGCCACCCGATCCTCGGCGTAGAACAGCAAGAACCCTCCGGCACCCGCGCCGACCAGCTTCCCGCCTACCGCGCCGTTCTCCACGCCGAGGTCGTAGCAGCGGTCGATCTTCGGGTTCGACATGCCCTTGGAACGCTCTCGCTTGTGCAGCCAGTGCTCGTGCATGATCTCCCCGAAGAGGCGTGTCTCTCCCTGCTCGAGCGCCTTCTTCACCGAAAGGCCGAGCGCCTTGATGCTGTCGAGGTTGTCGAGCATCGCCTCGTCGCCCTCCTCGGAACGGCGCTTCTGGTCGCTCAGCACCTCGGTGGCCTGTCGCGAATAGCCCGTGAAGAACATGAGGAGGTGCTCCTCGAGATCGTGCAGCGTGGCGTCGCTCACGAGAAGGGGTGAGGTGTCCACCGTGCCGTCGCGGCGGAACTCGAAGCACGTGAGGCCCCCGAACGAGGCGATGTACTGGTCCTGCTTCCCGACCGCCTGACCCAACAGCTCCATCTCGATGTACGCAGCCTCCTCAGCCACATCGGCGGCGTGGATGTGCTCGCGGCGCAGGGCGTAGATGGCCCGGAGCAATCCAACGGTGAAGGTGCCCGACGAACCGAGCCCGGTTCCTGAGGGGATGTCAGCGAGGCTCACAAGCTCGATGGCCGGGGCCACGTGGTGCTTGGCCAGCACCTCCCGAACGATCGGATGGCGTATGTCCTCGACGCTGGGCACTCGCTCCATGGCGGAGTACTTGATGGTGTAGTCCTCGGTGAAGGTGCGGTTGATGCCGATGAACACGTACTTGTCGATGGCTGCGGCGATCACGAAGCCCTCCCGCCGGGTGTAGTAGGAGGGCAGGTCGGTGCCACCGCCGCCGAGCGAGACTCGCAGCGGCGTCCTCGTGATGATCATCTTTGTGCTCCTCGGCGCAACCTGGACGCTTCCCGTCTCCCCATGTGACCGCGGAACCCTATCCTCGGCATCCGGGCGGCTAGGTCAGGGCAAGAGGCGGACGGCGGCGATGTCCTGCTCGGCAGCGTGGACCAGGTCCAGGGACGAACCGGTGTAGGCATGCCAGGCGGGGCAACTGCCGACGCGGACGCGGAGGCTCTGCCGGTCGAGCGATCGGAAGCGGATGGTCCGATAGGGTCCACCGGGGGGGAGCAGACCCTCGCCGGGGATCGACGGGAGAACCCGGTCAAGGGGGTCGCCCCGCATCTTCAAGCTGAAGCTGTCGGCGCGGAGGCGGGGCGCGCCGCGGATCTCCAGCCATCGGAACCGCGTGAGGTCCGTCCCGGGCGGAAGCTGGAGCCGTGTCACCCTCGGCCCCACCCGCACGAGGCGGATCGAGACCGCTCGAGCTTCGTCGGCGTCGGGGCTCGTGAGGAAGTTCGCGGCGTTCCGCCAGTCGCACGGGTACCCCTCGAACAACAGTTGCCGCCCGGTCCGCACCGTAGGCAGCGTTGCCGGGAGGGACGGCAGTGAGGCGGTGTCGAGCTCGCGGGGCACGAGCAGGATGTAGCGATGTACCGCCAGCCACGGCTGGTAGTTGTCGAGGAGGTACTGGCTCACCTCGTAGTGCCGGACGATGTTCGGGACTCCGTCGGGGGACGGAAAGCCGCGCTGGTCGTTCTGGAACACGACCAGCCGTGGGCGGGCGCGAACGAGCTGCGCGATCAGGTCCCGTTGCGTGTCGCGACGAACAGCCATGCTCACGTGGTAGTAGCGGGTGGCGGGTGGGTAGCCGAGCAGGTAGTGGATGAACCCTGGCTGGTTCGTGAAATCGAAGATGGGCTCACCGGGGCGCAGGTAGGCACCCAGGACCGTCGCCACGTCGTCCATCATCCGTTTGTCGAACCAACGGGGCTGGGCGTACCCGAGCCTCGGGAAGATCGGTGCCGCTGACGCCGTGGCGGTCAAGCGACGCGGGACGCCTGACACCCGCTCCGGCAGCGACGCAGGAACCAGCGCAGCTATGGCGAGCACGACGAAGAGTGTGACGGGGTACTCGGTCACGCGCCTCACCGGAGCGAGCCGGTGCCATCTCGCGGCCGCGGTCTCGGCTCGCGTCAGCCCCTTGTCGAGGAGGATCAAGAGCATGGGAACCGCGGCGGCGAGCACGTGGCCAGCATGAGTAGCGTCTGCGCGCGCGAGGAACTTCTGGTAGTAGAGGGCGACCATCGACGCGGCGGCGACCAACAGCCAGTCGTCGATGGAGAACGGCCGGCGTCGTCGCGCCTTGGCCGCCAGGCAGGAGAGGGCGAGAATGATGCCGGCAACCGGTGCTACCACGGCGATCGGGAAGTAGATGCCGCCGAGTCTCATCGGGATACCACCGACCAGGCGGTGGTCGCGGGCAAAGGTGAGCGCTTGACGCACGTAGTCGTCTGCCGCGCCCTGCGTGGCGAGGAACCCGAACCATGCCGCCGTGGAGATCAGGGTGATCCCGGCGCAGCGCAGCGTCCGGTGGAAGTTCGCCGGGATCGAGCGCCCCCGGCATGATCCAATCACCTCGAAGAGCACGATCGTGGCCCCGGTGGCGACAGCGGCGTAGACGGCCTCCGGGGTGAGGAGCGCCTGGGTGACGACCAGAGCGACGAAGAGCGCACAGTGCCACGACCGGCCATCGCGGAGCACAGCTGCAAGCGCCAAGAGGATCAGCGGCCACAGGATGAAGCGGAGGTGGGCGATCAGGCTGATGTCGACGGAGACGACCGTCACGAGGACGCTCCCGAACAGCGCTATCCAGTTGCGCCGAAAGACGAAGGCGGCAAAGTAGTAGTTGGCCAGCCAGTACAGGGGGATGAGGACGAGGAGGAACCCCGCCCACATCCCCCACCGCGAGCTTTCGAACAGTCGCATCCCCAGGGCGGGCATCAGTGCGTCGGCGAGGGCACCGTGGATGACGGCGAAGTCACGCCAGGGAAACCAGCCCCGGCGAAGGAGGTCGGCGCCAACCAGCCACTCGCCCTCGTGGAAGACGTCCATTCCTCCGAGCGGCCCCGGCAACAGGGCCATCAGCACGAAGAGGAACACCGGGGTGACGACCAGGAGGAGGACCCGCCGCTCGATGGCGTGAACGTGGTTCCGCCCGTCGGATCGGGCGAGCGCTTTGCGGACCACGGCGGCGACGACGAGAGCGGCAGGGAGCGAGAGCCACAGAGGCAGCCACGGATAGGGCATCGGAGCGGATCCACGAGGGACCACCTCGGTGGACGCCGACACCGCGCTCAGCCCGATGACCACGGCGGGGGCCAGTGCGGCGTTCATGGCGGAACGGCGCTGCGAGGGGGGCGTCGACGAGAACACGGCGTTGGCGGTCAGGTGTCCGACCACGGACAAGATGGCGAGATACACGCCGGCCGCGACCAGGACGAGGGCGCCGAACGGCGCGCCGGTCCAGCCGGTCACGATGGCGGCCTCCAGGCCGAGAACGGACCCGACGAACAGCGCGCGCGCCACTTGGATGCGTTCGTTCTTGCTCTGCGACCTCATCGGTGTCACCGTCTGGGCGGGGCCGGAGGCAAGGCGTTCCTCCTCGACCCGCCAGTGCGACGGTGCGACAGCGCACAGCGCGACGTAGAAGGCAAGTGTTGCGGCCGGGAAGAGCAGGACTACCAGGTAGTAGACGTGGAAGTAGCGGGAGACGTTGAAGTTGGCGTAGGTCGGGAAGCTCACGACGTCGGTGGTCACGTTCAACTCGTGCGGAAGGCGCAGCTGGACCGCCAGGACGACGAGCGCCGCCAGCCATGCCGCCAACGCCACGAGCGCCACGCCGCGAACGCCGCGGAAGTGACGGCGGCCACGTACGGGAGGCGCGCACCTCTCGGTCTTCTCGACAACCGTCACGGAGATGAGTCAGCCCCTGGTCGTCCTCATAAGCAGGGCGTCCATGGCGCGGCGCAGAAAAGCACCCAGCACCGCGCGCCGTTGCCGCGCGGGAGCGCGTCTCGCCTGGCTCTCAGGCTCGGGGACCTGACTCCGGCTCGCGTCGACCCTCGCTGTACGGGCCTCTTGCTGGGCGAGAAACATCGCCGTCTCCGTGGCCCGCAGCTGAGTGTCGCGCTCGGTGCTCAGCCCTTCGTAGTGCAGCCTCAGCGCGGCCAACTGGTCCTGCAGCTCCAGCACCTTGAGGTAGAGGTCGATCCTGTTCGTCTCGAGGCGCACCAGCATCGGGTTCTCGTGGTAGCAGTCCAGGAAGTCGCCGAGCTCGGCCGACCATGGCGCGTCCTCGGGGAAGACCACGCACAGCCCGAAAACGCAGGGGACGTGGCGGACGACCCACCCAGGGTGCCCCGCGAGGAAGTCCTCGAGCGCGGTGCGAACACCGTTGCGGGGGCCCCCTTGGTGAAGTGCGCAGGCGAAGTGGCCGTCGCCGCGGAAGCCGCCGACGACGGGCTCGTCCGATCCCGGTACGACGCCGAGGTCGAAGGTGTGGGGGTGCACGGCCTCGGCAGGGAGCCGCTCCGGGGCGTAGTAGAAGTCGCGCCGCCCGCACGGCCAGTCGACGTCTTGCAAGAACACGATCACCGATCGATCCGCCTGACGCGCGGCACGCTCGATCCCCTCGAGCTCCCCGGTCACGGTGAAGTAGTTGTGATCACCGTCGACGAGGTAGGCGTCGACAGGCTCTGCGTGCGCGAGGGCTTCGTGACTGGTCTCCTGAAGGAGCCGGACCGATGGCGACGCCCCGACCAGCTCCAGCACGTCCTTCGTGGGGGAGGGCTCGACGCAGAAAAGGGCGCCGCCCCGCCGCTCGACCCACTCCACGAGCTGGCGCGTGAAGAGGCCGGCCTCAGAGCCGATCTCCATCACCTTCCTCACGTCAGCGATGCGAAAGCTGGTGAAGATGATCTCGGCGAACTCGGCGAGCGAGTAGCGCAGAAGGGGACCGGCCATGTCGCACCTCGGTGAGCCGCCCGGGGCGGGCGGGCCGGTGGAGGCTAGCGTCGGTCGCCGCTCGTCGAGTTCGACCGGGGGTAGTTCGCTGTTCGTGCCCGCCACCTCTACTCCCGTACGGGGAAGGATGGGGTGCCCGCCACCATCGTGCCCGTGCGCGGCAGAGCCTCCGCGGTGGATGCTGCGCCGGTTGCTCGCGGCGAAAGCAACGACGGGACTCCGACGAGGAGGTAGCGGGCGTCGTATCCCGTCACGACGACCGTTGAGAGGAGCAGCGTGAACAGCCCTGCCGGCGCGAGCAGGTGCGCAGGCGTTGGGTCGAAAGCGAACGTCACAGTCAGGGTGGGCACCCAGTCGGTTAGGACCACGTGTATGTACCGACCGGGCTGGCGGAGGACGGCGGGCCGAACGTGCCAACCACGTCGCCGTCGTACGCGGGAGTGAAGAAGAATTGCGGCACAGGCGAGACTGACGTGCCATCAGCAGAGGAGTCGAGATCCGTTCGCCACTCGCTCTGCTCGCACCGCACCCTAGAGTCCCCCTCGGCGATCGAACTTCGGCACAGCCTCGGGAACGGAGCGCACGGGCGCACAAACGGTCCCGAAGGCGCCCACGCCGCGCAAGCATAACCACTGCGACGGGCAAGGGCAGAAGGAGTAGGCCCGCGCCCGTGGACGGTCGCTAGGGCGACCGGCCCGCCGCTGACGGCGGGCACAGCGAGTGCGCCCTCGGCGCCGCGGGTACGTCGAGCGGGCGCTCGTCGGCGCGAGAAGCGCTGCGGCGACAGCGAAGCGCAACACCGTGCTGGCCTAGCACGGCGCGCCCCATGAAGACGTGGTCGAGCGACAGGAGGACTGGCACGGCGGGGGCCGTCGCGTCCACCTGGAGACGGGGAGTCTCTGGCTCGGTGCATCGGCGAGCAGCGGACTCTCGACGCGAAACCGGCGCTCGTCCGACGCCTCGCCCGCGCCGTCGCCAGTACGCCCGCCGCGGCCCGGAGGTCGACCATGGGTGCCGCCCACGCGTAACGTGAGTGCGTGAGCGGAGCCTCGGGATGACGACCCTCGCCGAGTACGCGTCGTCGCGGGAGCTGATGTCGAACCTCACGCTGCGAGAGCTGCGGGCGAAGTACAAGCGATCGCTCCTCGGCTGGGCGTGGTCGCTCCTGAACCCGCTGGCCACCATGCTGATCTACACGCTGGTGTTCGGCTCCATCCTCGGCGTTGACCCTCCCGTCGGCGACCCGAGCGGGATGGAGAAGTTCGCCCTGTTCCTGCTGTGCGGGCTGCTGCCGTGGAACTACCTCACGGCCAGCGTGGGGGGCTCCATCGGCAACCTGCTGGCCAACGCCAACCTGGTCAAGAAGACGTACTTCCCGCGCGACCTCCTCGTGGGGTCGCTCGTGGCGTCGTGCCTGGTGTCGTTCCTCATCGAGATGGGGCTGCTGAGCGTGGCGCTCCTGGCCTTCGGGAACATGGTCCTGCCGTTCCTGCCGGTCACCCTCCTGCTCATGGCCGTACTCACCCTCTTCGTCACGGGACTGGGGCTGGCGTTCAGCGTGATCAACGTGTACTTCCGTGACGTGCAGCACCTGGTCAGCATCCTGTTCCAGGTGTGGTTCTACCTGAACCCCATCGTGTACCCGATCACCCTGGTCGACGAGAGGAAGACCATCTTCGGCCACGTGGTCCCGGCACGCGCCCTGTACGAGCTGAACCCGATGGTCGGCTTCGTCGAGGCGTTCCGCGATCTGCTGTACCACCTCCGGCTGCCCACCTCCGGCGAGGTCACCTACCTCGTGGTGGTGTCCGTCCTGGTGTTCCTCGGTGGGCTGTGGCTGTTCAACAAGCTCGAGGGCAGGCTGGCGGAGGAGCTGTGAGCGACGCCGCCGTCGTTGCCGAGGGCGTGTCGAAGCGCTTCCGGCTGTACCACGAGCGCAACCAGTCCCTGAAGGCTGCGCTGATGCGCAAGCGCCGCGCCGTGGTGGAGGAGTTCTGGGCGCTCAAGGACGTCTCGGTCGAGGTGCCCGAGGGCACCACCTTCGGGATCATCGGTGAGAACGGGTCGGGCAAGAGCACGCTCATGAAGTGCATGGCCAAGATCCTTCGCCCCGACTCGGGGCGGCTGACGGTGAACGGCAAGGTTTCCGCCCTCCTCGAGCTCGGCGCCGGGTTCCATCCCGAGCTCTCCGGCCGCGAGAACGTGTACCTCAACGGGTCCATCCTCGGCATCAGTCAGAAGGAGATCAGCCGGCGCTTCGATGACATAGTGGAGTTCGCGGGTCTCGGGCAGTTCATCGACCAGCCGGTGAAGAACTACTCGTCCGGTATGTACGTGCGCCTCGGCTTCTCGGTGGCGATCAACGTCGACCCCGACGTGCTCCTCGTCGACGAGGTGCTGGCCGTCGGCGACGAGGCCTTCCAGCGCAAGTGCGGCGAGAAGTTCGCCGAGTTGCGCAAGGAGGGCAAGACGATCGTGCTCGTGTCCCACGGCATGGTGTCGGTTCACAACCTCTGCGACCGGGTGGCCTGGCTCGACCACGGCCAGGTGAAGATGATCGACTCAGCGCCGCGCGTCGTCGACGAGTACACGGGCACCGTGCAGGTCGACCGCAAGGCCGACGGCGAGACGGGGAGCCGGTGGGGCTCGGGCGAAGGTCGCATCGAGGCGGTGGAGCTGCTCGACGCCACCGGCGCGCCGGCCACGCTCACCCGCACCGGCGACACCGTCACCGTTCGGCTCCACTACGAGGTGAGCGAGCCCCTCGACGGGCCCGTGTTCAACGTGACCATCCAGACCCTCGACGGCATGCACGTCTCGGGGCCGAACTCGCGGGACGCCGAGTTCGAGATCCTTCGTCTCGAGGACCGAGGTCACATCGACCTCTGCATCGACCGCCTGTTGCTCGTGCCGGGGACGTACGACCTGTCGGCGTCGTTGTACGACCACACCATGCAGCACCCGTACGACGTGCGCCACCACATCCTGCGCTTCGACGTCGAGCCCGGGACGCCCCGGGAGACCTTCGGCGTCGTCTCCCTCGGTGGGCGGTGGAAGGCCGGCGAAGGGATCCGGCCGGCTCGCGTCAGCTCCTGATTTGGTTCACCCGGTGACCCTCGAACCGCGCGTCGTCGTCGGAGTGGGCGTGCCCGCCGGGGTCTCGGCCCAGCCGCCCTTCCCCGGAGACCGCTGAGGCGTCCTGCTCGGAGCCCCCTCGTTATCCTGCAGCCGTGACTCAGCCAGGGCGAGTCGGTGTCGTCCCCCGGCCCATCACGGCGACGTCGCTCGACGGGCCCGCTGCGTGCCGGGAGGCCGGCCAGCTGGTGTGGACGCGCCGGCGCCCGGGGATGACCAGTGGCCTGTACGACGACCGTGCCGCGTGCCCCCAGATCTACCGGAGCCGCCGGCCGGGCGCGCCGGCGCA
>JALYMX010000426.1 GCA_030773495.1 Actinomycetota bacterium
GGTGCGCTCCATCGGCCGCCGGGCGGGCCTGGGACCGGTCCACCCCCACATGCTGCGCTCGGCGTTCATCATGGCCGCCCTCGACGCCGGCGTGCCCCTGCGCGACGTCCAGGTCGCCGCCCGTCACCCTGACCCTCGGACCACCACCGTGTACGACAGGCGCCGGCAGAACTTCGACAAGCACGCGGCCTACGTGGTCGTCGCCTTCGTCGCGGGCGGGTGAGTTCGGGCTGCCCCAGTAGGCGCGTCCCGAAGATCACCTCGCCTGCGCCCCCTACCGCCGGGTTGGAGGCTGACCGCTACGTGCCTCGGGCCGCCCGACTTCGGCACCTACCTCGCGCCCGGTAACGGCAACGTCTAGGGATCGGAGTGGGTGCCACAACTTCGCCCGGGATGGTGAGGGGGCCTCGCGCGGCGGGGCGGAAGGTGTCTTGGAACCTCGGCCTGTGCCTAGGCAAGCGCCCGGCATCGCCTGCTCCTCAGCGGGGATCAAGCGCGGAGAGCGAGAGACGCAGGCGCTGTCTACCTGCCGTGTGCCGCTTCGTACTCCTCGACTATCCCCCGTGGGATCCGCCCCCGCGAGCTTAGATCGGGGTGACCATGACTCCTCGCCCACTCGCGGATCGCCTTGAGGCGGTCGCGGTCCGTCGCCGGGCGCTCCTCGGAGGTGGGCTTGGCCCGGCGTTCGGTTCGTGATCGCGTCGCGGGCGACCTCCGCCGGCCACGACCGCCTCCGGCTCGTCGCGCGTGGCTGATCAACTCCTCCAGCTGATCGTGGACCGACTACGAGCGGGACCCTGATCGGCTGGATGAGCTACAGCAAGCGGTGCTCGACACGTGGGTGTTGGACGGTCTCGTGGGCAACGGAGGCTTCGATCTGTGGTTTCGATCGTCGGGACACCGTGCAGCACCAACGGTGCGAGGGTTGCGCCTGCTGAACATGGACTCAGTGGCGCAGGTCGTTCGCCTACAAGTAGGCGACGACGAGGAGGCGCGCAGTGAAGCCATCGACTCGATGTCTGAGGCCGACTACGAGCGGCTCGATGCCTTGAGTCAGCGCGTGTGGGGCGCGTCCGACGATCTTGAGAAGGCGATGGTCGAGGCGGTGCGAGCGCATCCTTCGCTCTTCCCGCGATCCGACCGCCCCTAAGCGCCGTTAGGCGCGTTCTCCGGGGAGCAGGTCACCGGATTATTGAGCGGGCGTTATCGTGCAGCCTCGCAGCGCATCGCGCCGGTTATCTCGCGGCCGCCCAGGCCCGGCGAAGTGGGGTACCCCGCGGCGGGGTTCGGGGATGCGTGCTCTGAGACAGCCGGAGGTGACGTCGCCGCAGCGCCGAGCCTCGGCCCTACCGCACCAGCTTCTCAAGGAATGGCACGGACGCCGAGGTCGGCGGTAGGAGGGCGATCTCGTCGGCGACGCGCCTGGCCGCCGCCCGGTAGGACCGGTCGTCCAACACTGCCGAACGGCACCGGCGAGGCCGGTGACCGCCGCCGCGCCACCCTCGAGCACGAGCCTGCGGCGCCGATTGCCTCGACCCGGCGAGCGTTGTGCGGCTAGTCCGCGAAGAGCGGAACGACCACCATGGGCACTCCCGAGGCGAGCCCTGTGAGTGGTACCGAACCCGCCGTGGCCCACGATGGCCGCGGCGTGAGGCATCACCGCCTTCTGGGGCCATCAGCGCTCCACGTGGACGTTGGGCGGAACGGTGCCGAGCGCGTCGGGATCACCGGCGTCGCCGACCGTGAGGAGGACTCGGACGGGAAGGTCGGCGACGGCGGCGATGACGTCCAGGTACAAGTCGGGAAACTGGCCCACGCCGGCGGCCGAGCTGCCGAACGTCACGTAGACGAGCGGGTCCGAGGAGCCGGGCCACCAGTCGGGGCAGCGCTCCGTGCCGGCGTCGCTTCGACACCGCCTACGTCGAGCCCCGCCCGGTCCACGTCGCCGTGCCCATGGTCGAGTGGCGGGGCGTGCGCTACTCGGTCCCCGTGCGCTGTCTGGGCCAGCGGGCCGAGGTGCGCCAGGAGATCGATGCCGGCCGCATCGAGGTGCGCTGGGCGGGCGAGGTGGTGGCCATCCATCGCATCCCCGACGGCGAGGTGCGGGAGGTCTGGGACGGCGACCACTTCGCCCAGGCCCAGGCCGCCGCCTTGGGCCGTCACCGCCGCCACCTGAGAGTCGTCGCCCCCGAGGGAGTCGAACCGGTCCAGGAACGCCTCGAGCTGGGAGCCGGCGAATACGACGTGGAGCGGCTCGATCTGGCCCGCTACGGCGTCGCTGGCCCGCACCCAGGTATCACCCCCGTCCCCCCGAGCGCCTCCACGGGCGGCTCAGAGGCCGGTTTCGCAGGCGGAGAGCCCGAATGAGCGCCACCGGGCTCTACGAGCAGCTCAAGGACGACTTGGGCTACTTGGGCCTGGGGCGGGCGGCCTGAGTGCTTCGCCGGGGCCGCCGAGCAGGCCCGGCGGGAGGGGTGGAGCCACGTCGAGTACCTGGGGCGGGTGATGGCCGAGCAGGTGGCGGCCACCACCAACCGCCGCCTTGCCGCCCGACTGCGCTACGCCCGCTTCCCCTATCGGCGCATATCGAGGACTTCGACTTCGAGTTCCAGCCCACCGTTGACCGCAAGCTGGTCGAGGACCTGGCCACCCTGCGCTTCATCGCCGAGAACCGCTGCGTCTTGTTTCTCGGCCAACCCCTCCCGTGGGCTCGGCCGGCCAGCATCAAGATCGCCGACTGGGGCTGACCCGATTCAACAGACAGGCGGGGCGTTCGGCGGGCGGGAACTCGCGGTTGTCATGTTCCATCGTCCACTGGCGTGGACTGTAGCGGCCCACGTCCCCGGATTCTTGCTTGACTTCGTACAGTCCGGTCGATACATTTCGACGCACTAAGTGCGCACGGCACTAAGGGGCGGAAAGTGTATGTCGCGTGGTCCTCGTGGTCCGGCTCGGGCGGACAACGTGGACTCTTTCGATTGCGACCGGCGTTGCGCGTCCGACCGCCTGTCCGAGCGACAGCCCGCAGGAGGAGATCGCGTTGAAAAGGCATCGATTCACCGCCGCCGGCCTCGCCGCCGTCGGCCTGGGGCTGGCGCCCGCCGCCCCGAGTCCCGCCGGCGCCGCCAGCGTCTCCGTCACCTGCGGCCAGGTCGTCACCGAGAGCATTGTGCTGGCCGACGACGTCGGGCCGTGT
>JALYMX010000427.1 GCA_030773495.1 Actinomycetota bacterium
GCCCACGCCGGCGCCCCCGCCCGGCGGGCCAGCACGGCGGCGCAGGCCATGGCCGCCGCCCACACCACGACGAGGAAGCGCTGCACCCCGCGCAGGCCGCCCAGCCGGTAGGCGGGCAGCACCACCAGCGACAGGCCGGGGTCGTGGGGTGACAGGAGGCGCCCGTCGGGGGCGGGCTCCATCTGCTTCCACAGCGGGATGGTCCCGTCCCAGAAGGCCCGCTCCTCGCCGCCGGCGTACTCGTCGCGCAGGTCGAGGTCGCCGTCGGAGGCCAGCGACTGGGTGGTCAGCAGGTAGAACGGCTCGTCGCCCGTCACCGAGGCGGTGTCGGCGGCCCGCATCCCCACGGCCAGCTGACCGGCGACGAGCACGACGAGGAACGAGGCGGCCCACAGCCGCCCTACGGACGGCATGGTAGAAGCCCGCCTCGTTACCATGACGACATGCACGACGGCTTCCACCCGCCGCTCGAGGAGTACCTCGAGGCCATCCACGAGCTCGAGGAGGAGGGCACGGTCGTCATCCAGGCCCGGCTGGCCGAGCGGCTCGGCCACTCGGCGCCGTCGGTGTCGGAGATGGTGCGGCGCCTGAAGGCCGACGGGTTCGTCACCGTCAACGACCGGGCCGTGGAGCTCACGCGCAAGGGCCGGGCCATGGCCGAGAGCGTGGTGCGCAAGCACCGGCTGGCCGAGCGGCTGCTCACCGACGTCATCGGCCTGCCGTGGCACAAGGCCCACGTGGAGGCGTGCCGGTGGGAGCACGTGATCTCCGACGAGGTCGAGGAGCGCCTGGTCGTCCTGCTCGACAACCCCACCACCTGCCCGCACGGCAACCCCATCCCGGGCACCGCCGGCGCCCCCTTCGAGGACGAGCTGGTGGCCCTGGCCGAGTCCGAGCCCGGCGACGAGGTGCGCCTGGAGCGGGTGACCGAGCAGGTGGAGATCGACATGGAGTCGCTCACCTACCTGAGCGTCCACGGGTTCATCCCCGGTGCCGGCGCCCGGGTGCGGGCCAAGGCGCCCGACGGCACCCTCACCCTCGAGCTCGACGACGGCACCATCGCCCTGGGGCCGGCGCTGGCCAGCCAGCTCTTCGTCGTCGCCACCTGAGGGCCGGCACCCGCACCACGGCGCGCCAGCTCAGCGGGTGCGGGCGGCCCGGGCCATGGCCGGGAGCACCCGCCGCAGGTAGCGGCCCAGCTTCACGAACGAGCGGCCCTGCGCCCGCCGGCGGTACCGGATGGGCACCTCGGCGTAGCGGAAGCCCTTGCGCACCAGGTCGAGGGTGAGGACCTGGGCGTAGTTGTAGTCGTGGGCGATGCGGGCCGACGTCAGCGCCTGGCGCCCGAGGGCCCGGAACCCGGACTGGGCGTCGGTGAGGCGCCGGCCGGCCACCACCGAGGTGAGCACGGTGAGCACGTGGTTCCCCAGCCGGCGGGCCGGGAGCATGGACTCGATGCGCCCGGCGAAGCGGGAGCCCACCACGTAGTCGGCCCGGCCGGCCAGGATGGGCTCGAGCAGCGCCGGCAGCTCGCCCGGGTCGTACTCGTTGTCGGCGTCGAGGAAGGCGGCGGCCACCGCGCCGAGCCGGCGGGCCTCGGCCAGCCCGGTGCGCACGGCGGCGCCCAGGCCCCGGTTGGCCCCGTGGTCCACCACCTTGGCGCCGGCGGCCAGGGCCGCGTCGCCGCTGCCGTCGCTCGACCCGTCGTCGACCACCACCACCTGCACCGGGTGCCCGCACACGGCCGGCGGCACCCGGCGCACCACGTCGGCCACCGTGGCCGCCTCGTCGTGGACGGGCAGCACCACCACCACGGGCCCGCTCGCATCCACATCGCCGGCCGCCGACGCCCCGTCGCACAGGAGGCACTCCCCCACCGACCGGTCGGGCGCCCGCACGCCCACCCGGTGGGCCAGGGTGGGCGCCACGTCGAGCACGGACACGTCGTCACGCAGGGGCGCCGGCGGCACGCCGTGGCCCCACCAGATGCACGGCACCAGGCGCTCGGGCGGCGTCCAGTGGCCGTGGCCGCCGATGCCCCGGCCCTGGCCGTGGTCGGACAGCACGCCGATGGTCACGCCGTCGAGACCCCCCCACCGCTGCGCCAGCCACGCCACCAGCCGCTCGACCTCGGCGTCGGTGGACTCGATGTGCTCCAGGTACTCGTCGTGGTACGAGCCCCGGAAGTGACCGGTCTGGTCCACCGACAGCGTCTGGACCACCAGCAGGTCGGGGTCCTCCTCCTCCACCACCTGCCGGGCCCGGTTGCACAGGGCGGCGTCGATCTCGTCGTTGGGCATGACGGCGGTGACGGTGGCCACGTGGGGCCCGAAGGCGTCGACCAGGTGGGCGATCCCCACCAGGCGGGCCGACGGGGCGGTGTCGAAGATGGACTCGCACTTCACGCCGAGCGACGGGGCGAAGTTGGAGCGCAGCCCGTGGACGGCCGGCGGGGCGCCGGTGAACATGGACGAGAAGCCGGTGACGGTGCGGGCCGGGTACACGGTCTGGCACGACCGGTAGGAGATGCCCTCGGCGGCCAGGCGGTCGAGGAACGGCGTGCGGGCCTCGGCCAGGCGGTCCACCCGGCAGCCGTCGATGACCACGAGCAGCACCTTGCGGCTGGGCGGGCCGCACAGGGCGGGGCCGGGGTCGCGGGGGCGGCGGTCGGCGGCCCGGTCGCCGGTGGCCCGGCCCGGGACCCACGTGATGCCGCGGCGGTGGACCACCTCCCCCACGGTCAGGGCGCCGGCGGCGGCGGCCAGCAGCCACGGCACCGGGCGCGACGAGTGGCCCACGGCGAGCAGGGCGGCCACCTTGGGGACCTGCTCGAGCAGGTTGCCCGACGTGGGGTCGGGGTTCTCGACGACCAGCCACCAGAAGCGGGTGAAGTTGGTCCACGGCGCGCCCAGGCGGAGGTGGTAGTAGACGCTGCCCCACAGCACGACGGTGAAGGTGAGGTACAGCGCCAGCGCCAGGGCGGCGGCGCCCACCGGCACCCCGCCGGCCGCCACCACCACGCCGGCCGCCACCACCCACAGCACGGCCCGCAGGTGGAGCGGGTAGGCGTGGCGCCACCAGGCCAGCGCCAGGGGGGCGGCGGCCAGGATGCCGGCGGCGGGCGCCCCGGTGACGACCAGCACGAACAGGGCGAACACCGGGGTGAACGGCTTGCCCTCGTTGAGCACGTTCCAGGCCCGGGCCGCCGCCTCCTCGAGGGGCCCGGCCGCCCGGGAGGTGCCCGACGTGCGGGCGTGCAGGACGCTACGGCCGGGCATCGGC
>JALYMX010000428.1 GCA_030773495.1 Actinomycetota bacterium
CCGGGCCAGCAGCGTCTTGCCCGCGCCCGGGGGACCGGTGAGGAGCAGGTGGTGGGCGCCGGCGGCCGCCACCTCGACGGCCCACCGCCCCAGGCGCTGCCCCCGCACCTCACACAGGTCCGGGCCGCGGTCGTCCGGGGGCGGCGACGGGGTGGGCGCCGGCCGGTCCCACGCCGCCTCGCCCCGCAGGGCGTCGACCACGGCCCGAAGCGAGGTGCCGCCGCGCACCTGATGGCGGCCCACCAGTGCGGCCGCCGCCAGGCACGCGGTGGGGACCACGACCACGGCCTCGCCCAGGGCGTCGACGAGCGGCACCACACCCGGCACCTCCCGGAGCGACCCGTCGAGGCCCAGCTCGCCCACGAACGCCGCGCCGGCCACCGCCTGCGGCGCCACCTCCCCGGCGGCCACCAGGAGGCCGACGGCGATGGGCAGGTCGAGGCCGGCGCCCCCCTTGCGCACACCCGTCGGCGCCAGGTTGACGGTGACCCGCCGCGTGGGCCACGGCAGGTCGCTGGAGAGGAGGGCGGCCCGGACGCGGTCGCGCGACTCACGGCAGGCGGCGTCGGGGAGCCCGACGACGGTGAAGGCGGGCAACCCGTTGGAGACGTGGACCTCGACGGCGACGGGCTGGCCCTCGACGCCGAGCAGGGTGGCGGAGGGGACGGTGGCGATCAACGAGCGGCTCCTCGCGGTGGGGGCTGAGGAAGGGCCTTGGTGGCGGCCGCTCGAGCGCTGGCGCAGCGTAGCGCCGGGCGCGGCGTCAGGAAAGGGGCGGACACGCCCGGCGGAGGAAGAAACCGGGCGTTGAGGCGGTTTGACGATCATCCGCTGGGGTACCCGAGATTGAAGCTTCGGGGCGGCGCCGAAACCGGCGCCCACGCTCTGCTCCGCCACCCCTCACACCGTGCCCGAGACCTTTTCCCTCTTCCGAGCCGTTCGCCTGGCCAACATCGTGGTGTTCGCCACCGCCCTGGCGCTGGCGTTCGACCACAGCATGGCGTCCGCCCTCTCGCGCTTCGACCTGGCCCCGCACTGGGCCAGTGCTGAGCGCCACCTCGTGGTGGCGGACCACACGGGGGACCCGGCCTGGCAGGAGGCCACCCGCCACGGCGTGGCCGCGTGGAACAAGGCGGCCGCCGATACCGGGCTGCAGCTCACCTGGACGGTCGGCAGAGGCGGCTGCGAGCCCGACGGCACGCGGATCTCGATCTGCGAGGCGAGGACGGCTGCGCTGGGCGGCGCCGGCAGCGTGGCCCGCGAGGGCCTGGCCCGGCTCGAGCTCGGCCCCGACCGCACCCAGGCGCACAACGGTGGCGGCCTCATCCTGGTGTGCGGGGACTGCGAGCTGCGGCCGGCGCGGCGGAGGGTCGTCGCCACCCACGAGATCGGCCACATCCTGGGCATGGTGCACAGCGCCCGGGCGGCGTCGGTGATGTACCACGCCGGCGGCCCCGACGCGCCCGACGCCGGGGACGTCGAGAACCTGCGCGAGCTGTACGCCCACGTCGACCGGCGCGACCGCTGCGGGTTCTTCGATCTCCACGTGGGCGCCCTCTGCTTCTGACCGGGTGCGCTCCAACGAGCCCGGCGCGGACGAGCCCGGCGCGGACGACGCCGACGCCGACGGGTTCGAGGTGCGGTCCGTGCAGCCGTACCGGGCCCGCAAGCCCTACCTGTGCCCAGGGTGCAACCAGGACATCCCGGCGGGCGTCGGGCACCTGGTGGCGGTGCCCCGGCAGGATCCCGGCCAGCGCCGCCACTGGCACCGGCCCTGCTGGGCCAAGCGCGACCGGCGCCGGCCGGGCCGCGGCTGACGGGCCCCGATGCTAGAAGGCGCCCTCGAGGACCTCGATGCCCTGGGGCGTCACCGACGCCACGTCGAAGCGGATCTCCCGAGGGCGCACGGGTGCGTCATCGGCCAGCCACCGGGCGGCCAGCCGGCGCAGCCGCTCCTGCTTGGTGCGCGTCACCGCCTCCACGGGCGCCCCGAAGGTGTCGGAGGTCCGCGTCTTCACCTCGCAGAACACGAACACCCGTCCGTCGCGGACCACCAGATCGAGCTCGCCGTCGCGACAGCGCCAGTTGCGGGCCACCACCTCGTAGCCCCGGTCGCGGTACCAGCCGGCGACGGCCTCCTCCCCCTCGGCGCCCAGCGCCCGCCGCCGGTCCGCCACCCTAGATCTCCTTCTCGGGGAGCTCCTCGACGTTCACGTCCTTGAAGGTCACGACCCGGACCGACGAGACGAAGCGGGCCGGCCGGTACATGTCCCACACCCAGGCGTCGCCCAGCTCGATCTCGAAGTAGGTGCGGGCGCCGTCGCCGCGGGCCTCCATCTTCACGTCGTTGGCTAGGTAGAAGCGCCGCTCGGTCTCCACCACGTACCGGAACATGGGGAGGACGGCCTTGTACTCCTGGTAGAGCTGCAGCTCGATCTCGGTCTCGTACCGCTCGAGGTCCTCGGCACTCATCGGGGCGCTCCGGGAACGGGCATCCCCTCATCGTACGGCCCGGCGCGGCCAACGGGACGAGGGGGGGACCAGGCGGTCCGCTCAGAGGAAGGCGGCGTCGTCGAAGGGCCAGATGCGGACGATGGTGCGGCCGACCACGGACGAGCTCGGGATGGGACCGAACACCCGGCTGTCGGAGGAGTTCGAGCGGTTGTCGCCCATGACGAACAGGTGCCCGGCGGGGACGGGCGTGGGCGGGAAGTCGGTCGTGACGGCGGCGTCGCCGAGGTAGGGCTCCACCAGCCGCCGGCCGTCCACGAAGACCTTGCCGTCGCGGCCCTCCACGGTCTCGCCGGGCAGGGCGACCACCCGCTTGATGAACTCCTCGGTCGAGGGTTGGACCACCCCGATGCCCTCGGCCACCTTGCGCAGGGCCCGGCTCACCGGGTTGCCCCCGGCGTCCCGCCGGCGTTGCTCGACGCACGACGCCGCCGGACAGTCGAACACCACGATGTCGCCGCGGCGGGGGTCGTGCAGGCGGTACGACAGCTTCGACACCACCACCCGGTCGTCGACCTGCAGCTGGGGCAGCATCGACTCCGAGGGGATGTAGAAGGCCTGGGCGACGAACGTCTTGAGCAGGAAGGCGATGACGGCGGCGCTGACCAGCAGCAGCGGGACCTCACGGGCGGCGCGCCCCAGCGTGGAGGGCGGTCGGCGCCCGATCGAGTCGGCGCCGCTCAACGCGCCGTCCGCTTCTCCCTGATCTTTGCCGCCTTCCCGGACCGCTCGCGCAGGTAGTAGAGCTTGGCCCGGCGCACCTCGCCGATCCGGGTGACCTCGATCTTGGCCAGCACGGGCGAGTGCACCGGGAACGTGCGCTCCACCCCGACGCCGAAGCTGGTCTTGCGCACGGTGAAGGTCTCGCGGATGCCATCGCCCTTGCGGGCGATCACGTCGCCCTGGAACACCTGGACCCGCTCCCGGTTGCCCTCCACCACCCGCACGTGCACCTTCACGTTGTCCCCGGGCTTGAACGCCGGCACGTCGTCGCGCAGCCTGCTTCGGTCGACCAGGTCGGTGGGGTTCATGGCGCGTCACGCTCCTCGTGCTCTGCCCGGCTCGGGCCCGGGACGGCGCCGTCGTGGAGGACGGGCCGAGCCCCGTCCGGCTCCTCGATGACGTCGCCGGCGGGCGCGACAGGATACCCGTGCTCCTCGAGGAGGCGCACCTCCTCCGCCGTCAGCCCCCCGCGGCGGGCGATCAGGTCGGGGCGGGCCGCGCGCGTGCGGGCCAAGGCCTGGGCCCGCCGCCAGCGGGCCACCCGCCCATGGTCGCCGGAGCGCAGCACCTCGGGGACCGTCCACCCGCGGAACTCGGCTGGCCGGGTGTACTGGGGCTCCTCGAGCAACCCGTCGCTGAAGCTCTCGTGGGCGGGAGACGCCTGGTTGCCGAGCACGCCGGGCACCAGGCGGGCGACGGCCTCGACGACGACGAGGGCCGGGAGCTCTCCCCCGGCCACCACGTAGTCGCCGATGGACAGCTCGCCGTCGACCAGGTGGTCCACCACCCGCTGGTCGACCCCCTCGTAGCGACCGCACAGCAGGGAGAAGCCGGGCCGGGCGGCCAGCTCGCGGGCCAGCGCCTGGTCGAGGCGCCGGCCGGCCGGCGACAGCAGGAACAGCGGTCGCGGGGGCGCCGCTCGCTCCACGGCGCCGAACACGGGTTCGGGGGCCAGCACCATGCCGGCGCCCCCGCCGAAGGGGGCGTCGTCCACGCTGCGGTGGGGGTCGGTGGCCGCCGAGCGCAGGTCGTGGACCCGCAGGTCGAGCAGGCCGGCGTGGCGGGCCTTCCCGATGAGGCTGGCCGACAGCCACCCGTCGACCAGCGCCGGGAAGATGGTGAACACGTCGATGCGCACGGGTCCGCTCGGGTCACTCGAGCAGGCCGGCCGGCGGGTCGACGACGACCCTCCCGGCACCGGACGACACCACGAACCGCAGGGGCACCAGCCCGCCCCCGTCGAGGACGAGGAGGTCGCTGGCCGGGTTGGCCTCCACCGCCACGACCCGGCCGAGCGAGGCCCCGGCCACGTCCTCCACCTCGGCGCCCACCAGCTCGTGCACCCACAGGGCGTCGGGATCGTCGAGGGCCTCGGCCGACAGGACGGCGTCTCGCAGCGCGTCGGCCGCCTCCCGGTCGGCCACGCCGGCGAAGGCCACGATGAACCGCCCCTGGTGCGGCGAGGAGCGCACCACCTCGAGCGGGCCCGCCGGCCCGCCCAGGACGCTGCCCGGGTCGAGGCGCTCGAAGCGGTTGGTGACCAGCTCGACGATCACCTCGCCCCGCAGCCCGTGCGGCTTGACCACCCGGCCCACCTCGAGGCGCCGTCCTCCGGGCCACTCAGTCGACGATGTCGACGCCGGCCTCCACGCCTTCGCGGGCGCCCGCCGCCCGCACGACGGCGCGGATGGCGTGGGCCACCCGCCCCCGCTTGCCGATGATCTTGCCCATGTCGTCGGGCGCCACGTGCAGGCGCAGGTCGACCCGGTTGCCCCGCTCGTCGGCCTCCACGACCACGGCGTCGGGGTCGTCGACGATCTGGCGGGCCACGTACTCCACGACGGCGCGGGGAACGGCCCCCACCACGCGGTTGGCGTCGTCGGTGCCCCCCTCGTCGTCGTCGACGTCGTCGGCCGCGAAGGGCTCGCTCACGACGCCGCCCCGGGCCGGAACTGGTCCCATGCCCCGGTGATCTTGAGGAGCTTCTCCACCGTCTCGGTGGGCTGGGCGCCCTTCCGCAGCCACCCGACCGCCTTGTCGGCGTCGATCTCGATCCGCGACGGGTCGGCCCGGGGCTCGTAGGTGCCCAGGATCTCGATGAACCGACCGTTGCGGGGTGACCGGCTGTCGGCCGCCACCACCCGGTACGTCGGCTGCTTCTTCTTGCCCATCCGCACGAGGCGGAGCTTCACGGCCACCGGTTTCGTCTCCTGTTCAGTTGAGGTTGGGCAACGAGGGGACCTTGGGCGGCGTCACCCGGCCGCCCTTCTTGCCCTTCTTGCCCTTCTTCTTGGCCAGCGCCCGGCCGAGCCCCATCGAGCTCATCATGCGCTGCATCTCCTTGAACTGCTTGAGCAGCAGGTTCACCTCGGAGGTGGTCGACCCGCTCCCGTTGGCGATGCGCAGGCGCCGGGAGCCGTTCACGATCGTCGGGTCGACCCGCTCGGCGGGGGTCATCGAGCGGATGATGGCCTCCACCCGGGCCAGCTCCCGGTCGTCGATCTGGGCGTTCTTCAACTCCTTGGGCATCCCGGGGATCATGCTGACCAGGCCCGACAGCGGCCCCATCTTCTTGATCTGCTGCATCTGCTCGAGGAAGTCCTCGAGGGTGAAGCGGCCCTCCATGAGGGCGGCCGCCGCCTTCTCGGCCTCCTGCTTGTCGTAGGCCTCCTCGGCCTTCTCGATGAGCGTGAGGACGTCGCCCATCCCGAGGATGCGGCTGGCCATGCGGTCGGGGTGGAAGACCTCGAAGTCGGCCAGCCGCTCCCCGACCGAGGCGAAGGCGATGGGCCGGCCCACGACCTCCTTCACCGACAGCGCGGCGCCCCCCCGGGCGTCGCCGTCGAGCTTGGTGAGGATGACGCCGTCGAGCTCGAGGGTGGAGTGGAAGGCCTCGGCCGTGGTGACCGCGTCCTGGCCGGTCATGGCGTCGATGACGAGGAACGTGTAGTGGGGGCTCACCCGCTCGGAGACGCGCCGCACCTCGTCCATGAGCTCGGCGTCGATGGTGAGGCGGCCGGCGGTGTCGACGACGAGGACGTCCCTGCCGATGCGGCGGGCCTCCTCCAGGCCGGCGGTGGCCACCTCCACGGGATCGGTGGGGGCGCTGAACACCGGCACGCCGGCCTGCCCGCCGAGGACGCGCAGCTGCTCGACGGCGGCCGGGCGCTGGAGGTCGGCGCCGACCAGCAGCGGGTTGCGGCCCTGCTGCTTGAACCAGCGGGCCAGCTTGCCGGCGGTGGTGGTCTTGCCCGAGCCCTGGAGGCCGGCGAGGAGCACCACGGTGGGCGGCTTGGGGGCATAGGTGAGCCGCAACGTCTCGCCGCCCAGGATGGCGATGAGCTCCTCGTGGACGATCTTGATGACCTGCTGGGCCGGCGTGAGGCTCTGCGAGAGCTCGGCGCCGACGCAGCGCTCCCTGATCCGCCCGACCAGCCGCTTGACCACGAGGAAGTTGACGTCGGCCTCGAGGAGGGCCAGGCGGATCTCCCGCAGGACCTCGTCGACCTCGGTGTCGCCCAACCGCCCGCGCCCGCGCAGGCGGGTGAAGATGCCCTCGAAGCGGTCGGACAGGCTGTCGAACATGCGGCGGCCAGGCTACTTGACGCGCTTGTTGCCCCCCGCCCCGGCGTTCTGTGAAAGCTGCGGCTCGCTGACCGGGCTCAACGCTGCACAGAACCGGGGTTGTCGAGCCACTCGTCGGTGACGGCGGGGACGGGGGGCGCCTCGCCGCCCCCGTCCAGCTCGAACACGTAGACCGGCACCAGCGTGGCCTCGAGGGGGAGCAGGGCCAGCCGGGCGCCGGTGACGGTGAGGACGACGGGCGCCGGCGGGTGTGCGGCACCGGCGGGCGCCCAGCAGCCGGCGGCCCGGGCCAATGGAGGCGGTGGCCAGCCACCCCCCGACGCTGAGGCCGCCCACCCGTCGCTCGACCCGGGCCTGCCAGGTGAAGTACCCGTCCTCCACGACCAGCCCCTCGGCGCCCACGCCGAGCCGGGTGAACAGGGCGCGGGCCACCCGCTCCGCCTCCGCTCGGGTGGGGAGGTCGGCGGGCCGGGCCGGCGGCGTGT
>JALYMX010000429.1 GCA_030773495.1 Actinomycetota bacterium
GCGGGCCGCCCTGGCCGGGCTCGGCTACGGGCCCGACGAGGTGCGCGCCGTGCTCCAGGGCCTGCCCGACGCCGGCCGAGTGGAGGACCTGCTCACCGTCGCCTTGCGGCAGATGGCGGCCGCCCGGTGACGCGCGACGAGGTGCTCGCCGCCGGGGTCGCCGATCCGGCCGAGCTGGCCGAGGAGGTCACGCTCCGGCCCCGGCGCCTCGCCGAGTTCGTGGGCCAGGCGCAGCTCAAGGAGCACCTCGAGATCGTGCTGGAGGCCGCCCGGCGCCGGGGCCAGTCCGTCGATCACCTGCTCTTCGCCGGGCCGCCCGGTCTCGGGAAGACGTCGCTGGCCGGCATCGTGGCCGGCGAGATGGGCGTCGGCCTGCGCGTCACGTCGGGCCCGGCCCTGCTGCGGGCCGGCGATCTGGCCGCCCTGCTCACCGACCTCCACGACGGCGACGTGCTCTTCATCGACGAGATCCACCGCTTGGGTCGCCCGGTCGAGGAGGTGCTCTACCCGGCCATGGAGGACTTCCAGCTCGACATCGTGCTCGGCAAGGGGCCGGCCGCCCGCTCCATCCGCCTCGATCTGCCCCGGTTCACCCTGGTGGGCGCCACCACCCGCACGGGGCTGCTCACCGGTCCCCTCAGGGACCGCTTCGGGCTGGTCGCCCGCCTCGACCACTACCCGGTCGACGACCTGGTCGTCATCGTGGAACGGGCCGGTCGCATCCTCGGCGTCCCCATCGGCCCCGACGGCGCTCGCGAGGTCGCCCGGCGGTCCCGCGGCACGCCCCGGATCGCCAACCGGCTGTTGAAGCGGGTCCGCGACTACGCCGAGGTCCGGGGCGACGGCATCGTGACCCAGGCCGCCGCAGCCGACGGCTTGGCGCTGTTCGGGGTCGACGACCTGGGCCTCGACAAGGTCGACCGCTCGGTGCTGCACGCCCTGTGCGCTCGGTTCGGGGGCGGGCCAGTGGGCCTGTCCACCCTCGCCGTGAGCATCGGCGAGGACGCCGAGACGCTCGAGGACGTGTACGAGCCCTTCCTCCTGCAACTCGGGTTGCTGAAGCGGACGCCACGGGGCCGCATCGCCATGCCCGCCGCCTGGCGCCACCTGGGGCTGGCCGCACCCGATGCCCCCGCCGCCCTGTTCGAGGAGTGACGCCCTATCGGGGCGGGCCGGCACCTTGGTGCCGAGTCCCCGTCCGCCCGCGCGGCGGGATCGACGGAAAGCGGGCACCATGGGGTGATGCTGGGGGATGGCATCGCCACGATCTACGGCTTAGACCGTGCTCCCGTCCCGGCCGCCGGAGGGTTCGGCGATCGGCAGCTCGACCGGTTGTTCGCTGAGTTGTCCGGCGCCTCGTTCGGCGGCGGGCTGTATCGCGTGCACACGCCGGAGCTGGCGCGCCTGTGGACGCACAAGGCGGAGCAGTGCTTCCCGGAGTACCGCGGCCGGGTGGTGTGCTTCGGCTACGACTGGCTCGGCCGCCAGTTCGCGCTCGACCGCGAGCCTCGCGACGGTGCACGTCATGTGGTCCTCCTCCTCGAACCCGGCACGGGTGACGTGCTGGAGATCCCTGCCACCGTTGCCTCGCTCCACACCGAGGAGCTCGTGCAGTACGGCGACGCCGCTCTTGCCCTCAGCTTCTATGCCGACTGGCGCGAGGCGACCCGGGATGAGGAGTACCTCCAGCAGGACGAGTGCGTCGGATACGACGTCCCGTTGTTCCTCGGCGGGGAGGACGAGGTGGCGAACCTGTCGAGGATCGACATGGACGTCTACTGGACGATCACTGCGCAGCTCCGTCACGGGACCCTGCGGCTTCCACCCGGTACCACGGTCCGGGATGTGAGCCGGGACGGGTAGCGGGCCTACAGGTCCGGCGCGACCACCGGCTGCTTCTCCCGCACCTGGAGGAAGGCGACGGCGCTGATCACCAACGCGCCTCCGACCAACTGGGACGCCGACAGGTTCTGGCCGAGCCACACCCAGGCGACGACGGCGGCGACGACCGGCTCCAGGGTGGCGGCGATGGCCGCTCGCTCGGCGCGCACCCGTGCGACCCCCCAGGCGAAGAGGAAGAACGGGGCGAGGGTGCCGGCGACACCCACGTAGAGCACCTCCGGGAGGTTGGCCGGCTCGACCAGCTCGGAGGGGAAGCCCCGAGGGACCTGGAAGGCGACCCACAGCGCGCTGGCCACGGCGAAGCCCCTGAGCATGGCGCCCGACGAGCCGTAGACGGCGCCGGTCCGCTCCGCCAGGACGGTGTAGGCGGCGAAGAAGACGGCGGACGCCACCCCGGTGGCGATGCCGACGGCGTCCATCCGCCCGAGCGCCCCAGAGGCCAGCTCGACGACGAGCACGACGCCGACGAGAGCGGTGAAGAGGGCGACGAGAACCTCGAACGGCGGCGCTCGCCGCGAGACGGCGCTGGCCCAGCCGACCACGAGCGCCGGCGCCGTGTACTGGATGACGAGCGCAACGGCCACGGGGATGCGGGAGATGGCGACGTAGTAGGTGACGTTGACCAGCGCCAAGGCGATCCCGAGCGCGACCAGTTGGTTGGCTCCGGTGCGCCCCGACCGGGATCGCCATGCTCCGGGAACGAGGGCGAACCCGACGGCAGCGACGAGTGCCCGTGACTCGGTGAGCTCAACGGCGCTGATGCCGTCGTCGAACAGGCGCCGGGCGACCACGGCCGCCACCGCCCAGAGCGCGGCCGCGCCGACCACGGCGGCGTAGCCGGGCAGGGTCGACGACACGTCGGTGCGAGCGTCATCGGAGATCACGGCAGTGGTCAGGCTTGCACGAAAGCGGACTGGGAGCGCGTCCCGCCCGCCGACGAAGCGGTCCAGGTGCCAGCCGTCGCTGCCGACGACAACCAGGTGACAGCCGCCGCGGGCCGCGCCGAGCTTCCCGCACTGGGCGCCATCGCCCGCCGGGCGCTGCCCAACCTGGTGGAGGCGACGATCGTCCCCGCCGCGCTGTTCTGCGTCGTGCTCGTGCAGGTCGGCACCGGCGCCGCCATGGTCGCCACCTTGGCCTGGTCGGCTGGTGCGCTGGCCCGCCGGCTGATCGTGGGCGAGCGGGTGCCTTCGATCCTCGTGCTGTCGTTGCTGGGCCTGGTGCTGCGCACCGCCGTCGGCCTCGGGAGCGGCACCGCCGCCCTGTACTTCGTGCAGCCGCTGATCTCCGCCGCCGTGATGGGCCTGGTGTTCCTCGGGTCGCTGGCCTTGGGGCGGCCGCTCGTGGCCAGCCTGGCGTCGGACTTCTGCCCCCTGCCTGCGGACGTGGCCACGCGGCCGGGGGTCGTGGCCCTGTTCCGCCGCCTGACGCTGCTCTGGGCCGCCATCCACCTGGCGACGGCGGCAACGACGCTGGCGCTGCTCGTCAACCTCCCTCTCGCCACCTTCGTCGCCGTCAAGACGGCGGCCTGCATGGCCATCACGGGCGCCGGCGTGGGCTTGACGGTGTCGTGGTCGCTGCGCACTGTGCGCCGCGAGGGGCTGGTCCTCGCCGGCAGAGACGGCAGCCAGGCCGGAGGCGTCGCCCACGCTCTGGCACTCTCCGCCTCCCCCGCCTAGGCCTCGCCGCGCCGAGGCGCACCCGCGAGCTGGGGTGGAGCGCACGGGAGCGGCGGCGGCGCGCCGTACGCTGCCGAGATGCCGGACATGGCGGCGTACGACTACGACCTGCCGCCGGCCGCCATCGCCCAGGTCCCTGCCGAGCCCCGCTCCGCCGCCCGGCTCCTCGTGGCCGCCGGCGGCGACGGCGTCGCCCACCGGCGCGTGCACGACCTGCCCTCACTGCTGGCGCCCGGCGACGTCCTGGTGGTGAACGAGACGCGGGTGCGACCGTCCCGGCTGCGCCTGCGCAAGGCCACGGGCGGGGCCGTGGAGGTCGTGCTGCTCGAGCCCCTCCCGGGCCAGCAGTGCTGGGAGGCCCTGGTCCGCCCCGGCCGGCGGGTGCCGCCCGGGACGCGCCTGGTGGCGGCCGGAGGGGGCGAGCCGCTGGTGGAGGTGGGCGGGCCGGCGGGGCCGGGGACCCGCACGGTGCGCGTGGTGGGGGACGTCGAGGGTCACGCCAGCGTGGCCCTGCCGCCCTACGTGACGGTCCACCTGCCCGATCCCGAGCGCTACCAGACGGTCTACGCCCGCCTGCCCGGGTCGGTGGCCGCCCCCACCGCCGGCCTCCACCTCACCGACGACGTCCTGGCCCGGTGCCGCCAGCGCGGCGTCGAGGTCCACGCCGTCGACCTGGCCGTGGGCCTCGGGACCTTCCGACCGGTGCAGGCGGCGCGCTCGGAGGACCACGTGATGCACGCCGAGCGCTACGACGTGCCGGCCGCCACGCTCGACGCCTGCCGCCGCGCCCGCCGGGTGGTCGCCGTGGGCACGACCACGGTGCGCGCCCTCGAGTCGGCGGCGGCCACCGGACGCCTCTCCGGGCGCACCACGTTGTTCATCCACGGCTCGTACCGCTTCCGGGTGGTCGACGTGCTGCTCACCAACTTCCACCAGCCCCGGTCGTCGCTGTTGCTGCTCCTGGCGGCCTTCGCCGGCGAGCGCTGGCGCACCCTCTACGAGGTCGCCCTCGCCGAGGGCTACCGGTTCCTGTCGTTCGGCGACGCCATGCTCGTGGCCCGCCGGGCGGCGGCGACGGGGTGACCGTCCGCCTCGAGCTCGAGGCCAGCGACGGGGCGGCGCGCGCCGGCGTCGTCACCACCGCGCGGGGGTCGTTCCCCACGCCGTGCTTCATGCCGGTGGGCACACGCGCCGCCGTGCGCGCCGTGTCGTCCGCCGACCTCGAGGACCTCGGCGCCCGCGTCGTGCTGGCCAACACCTACCACCTCATGCTGCGCCCGGGAGCCGACGTGGTGGCCGGGCTGGGGGGGATCCACGGCTTCGCCGCCTGGCCTCGTCACGTCCTCACGGACTCGGGCGGCTACCAGGTGTTCTCCCTGCGCCCCGACGTCGACGACGATGGCGTCACCTTCCGCTCCACCTACGACGGGTCGCGCCACCGGCTCACCCCCGAGGGCGCCATCGAGGTGCAGGCCCGGCTCGGCTCCGACATCGCCATGGTCCTCGACGTCTGCCCGCCGCTGCCGTCGCCGCCGGCCGCGCTGCGCCTGGCCGTCGAGCGCACGGCGGCGTGGGC
>JALYMX010000430.1 GCA_030773495.1 Actinomycetota bacterium
CCCCGGGGGCGCTGGCCGACGCCGACGTGGACCGGGCCCGGGAGCTCCTGGGCGACGACGCCGCCCGTTCGTTGGAGCAGCTGGCCCGCCTGTCGCGCGCCCTGGAGGAGGCCGGCCTGATCGAGCACCGCGAGGGGCGCCTCGAGCTGACGCCCCAGGGCCTGCGCCGCCTCGGGCGCGACGCCCTGTCCGACCTGTTCGCCCGGCTGAACAGGGACCGGTTCGGCGGGCACCGCGTGGAGGAGCCCGGCGCCGGCCACGAGCGCTCGCACGAGACCAAGGCCTACGAGTTCGGCGACCCGTTCAACCTCAGCATCGAGCGGACGGTGCGCAACGCCCTGGGCCGGGCCGGCGCCGGCGTCCCGGTGCGGCTGTCGCCCGACGACTTCGAGGTGGAGCGCACCGAGGTGGTCACCCGGGCGTCCACCGTGTTGCTGCTCGACCTGTCCCTGTCCATGCCCATGCGGGACAACTTCCTGGCCGCCAAGAAGGTCGCCGTGGCCCTCCACTCGCTCATCTCCACGCAGTTCCCCAGGGACTACCTGGGCGTCGTCGGGTTCAGCGAGGTGGCCAGGGAGATCGACCCGCGGCGGCTGCCCGAGGTCTCGTGGGACTTCGTGTTCGGGACCAACATGCAGCACGCGCTGGCCCTGGCCCGCCGCCTCCTGGCCCGCCGCGCCGGCACCAAGCAGATCATCATGGTCACCGACGGCGAGCCGACCGCCCACGTGCGCGCCGACGGGGAGGTGCTGTTCAACTACCCGCCGGTGCGGGAGACGGTGGACGCCACCCTCGCCGAGGTCAACCGCTGCACCAAAGAGGGCATCCGCATCAACACGTTCATGCTCGACGCCACGAGGAGCCTCACCGACTTCGTCGAGAAGCTGACGCATCTCAACCGGGGCCGGGCCTTCTTCACCACCCCGGACACGCTCGGCGACTACGTGCTGGTCGACTTCCTCGAGCAGCGCCGCACCACCCGCCGGTCCTAGGTGAGGCCGCACGGCGGCACCGCCGTGCTTCTGCGATCTCCCAGGCCCACGGACCGGGCCTGAGCTTTCACAGAACGGGTTGGCCGCCTCCGTTCCCGCCCGGGCCGGCCCCCCTGCCGGCCGCCGCCAGCTCGGCCCGGTACCGCGCCAGCGTCTCCTCGTCGAAGGCGACGAGGCGCACCAGCTCCACCGAGGTGGGCGTGGCGAGGATGGTGCGCACCGCCACCCGGGCCGCCTCCGCCCTCGGGTAGCCGTACACGCCGGTGGAGATGGCCGGGAAGGCCACCGAGCGGGCCCCGAGCTCGTCGGCCACCTCGAGGCTGCGCCGGTAGCACGAGGCCAGCAGCTCCGGCTCGCCGGAGCGGCCGTCGCGGTAGCGGGGCCCGACGGTGTGGATGATCCACCGGGCGGGCAGGGCGAAGCCGGGCGTGGGCTTGGCGTCCCCGGTGGCGCACCCACCCAGGGCGGCGCAGGCCTCGTGCAGGCGCTCCGCCCCGGCTGCCCAGTGGATGGCGCCGTCGACGCCGCCGCCTCCCGCCAGCGCCTCGTTGGCCGCGTTCACCACGGCGTCCACTCGCTCGACGGTGATGTCGCCGACCACCGCTTCGACCGCCGGCGTCGGGTTCACGCCGAAATCTCCACTTGCGCTCGACCTCCGCTTCGGGTGATGATCACAAGGTTGTAATTACATCGCTGGCAACACGGCTGGCACACGGTGAGGGGAGGCCCGATGGAGCACCTGCTGCGGGCGCTCGGCGCCGAGGCCGAGAAACCAAGTTGGCAGGACCAGGCCAATTGCCTGGGCGTCGATCCCGACCTGTTCTTCCCGGAGCGGGGGGCGTCGACGCGCGAGGCCAAGGAGGTGTGCCGGGGCTGCGTCGTGCGTGAGGAGTGCCTCGAGTACGCCCTCGACAACGCCGAGAAGTTCGGCATCTGGGGCGGGATGAGCGAGCGGGAGCGGCGCCGCCTGCGGCGGGCCCGGGCGCTGGCCCGCAGGGACGCCGCGTCGTAGCGAGCCATATACGGCGGCGGCAGCGACGACCACGACCGTCACTGCCGCCCGCCCGTGACGGGGCCCCGGTC
>JALYMX010000431.1 GCA_030773495.1 Actinomycetota bacterium
GGCCACCCGCGCCCACGTGGCGCCCACCGCCCGGCCGCGCAGCGCCCCGGTCCGGCGGTGGAGGTGGGCCAAGGCGACGGCGGTCCCGACGGTGTAGGCGACGGCGTAGGCGAGGGCCAGCCCCTGCACGCCGAGGAACGGGTGCAGGGCGAGGGCGAGGGCCACGTTGACGCCGTTCTCGACCACGTAGAAGACGAACACCGAGCGGGTGTCCTGCATGGCCTGGTAGCAACGCATGAGGAACAGGTAGGCGCTGAACCCGGGGAGCCCGAGGGCGAAAAGGGCCAGCACGTCGGCGGTGACGTCCGCTGACCCCTCCCCCAGCGCCCCGTGCTCGAGGGCCACGGACACGATGGGATGGGCCAGGCACAGGTAGCCGACGGCCGCCGGCACGACGATGACGGCGATGGTGCGCAGCCCCGTGCCGACCCGGTCGGCGTAGCCCGCAACGTCGCCCAGCGCCCACCGCTCGGACAGCTCGGGTTGCAAGGCGCTGATGATCGACACGGCGAACACGCCGTGGGGCAGGAGGAAGAACACCAGGCCGGCCTGGTAGGCGGCCACGTCGCCGGCCCGCCGGTTGGCCAGCACGAGCACCACCATGAGGGCGGCCTGGTTGGCGGCCACGAACCCGAAGGTCCACCCGGACAGACGCACCACGGCCCGCACGGCCCGGTGCCTCGGGTCCCACACCGGGCGCAGCCGGCCGGCGGCCGCCCGGCGTAACGGGGGGAGCAAGGTCACCGCCATCGCCGCCACCCCTGCCGTCGTCCCCACCCCCAGCAGCGCCAGCACCGCGGCGTCGTCGCGGACGGCCTCGAGGGTCACCTCGTCGGCCACGTGGGGCAGGGCCAGGAGGACCCCGATGACGACGAGGTTGTTCAGCACTGGGGCGAACATCGGCGCCGCGAAGCGCCGGCGGGCGTGGAGCACGGCGGTGGCCAGCGTCACCGCCGCGTAGAAGGCCACCTGCGGGGCGAACATCTGCAGCAGGGTGGTGGCCACCTCCCGCTGGTCGTCCACCGAGGGCGAGTCGTTCCCCACCGTGTAGAGCTCGATCAGGAGCGGGGCCACCAGCACGAACACCGCGGTCACGACGAGCACGACGGCGGCGGCGGCGGTGACGACGGCCGAGATGGCCCGCCACGCCTCGTCCTCGTCGTCGTTGGAGAGGCGATCGACGAACAGCGGGACGAGGGTGGCCGACAGCACGCCGCCGAGCACCAGCTCGTAGACGATGTTCGGCGTGACGTTGGCCAGGTTGTAGCTGTCGGTCAGCCGGGTGAAGCCCATGGCATAGGCCAGGGCGACGAGGCGTCCGAACCCCGTGACGCGGGACAGCAGGGTTCCGGCGGCCATCACCGCCGTGCTTCTGGCCAGCGGTGGGGGCGGAGCGGCGTCGAGGGCGGTGGGCGCCCGCCCGCTCACGCGGGGACCAACCGACGGTTCCGGCGTCCCCGCGCCCGATGGCGAGCCCACCACACGAGGAGGAACCCGCCGGCGCCGGCCGACAGCACAACCCCGACGCCCGACGCGGCCGTCGAGCGCACCGTGAACCGGCTGGTGCCGAGCTCCATGCCCCCGTCGGGCGACACCAGGCGCACGGTGAGCGGGAAGGACCCCGACGTGCGGGCCCGGACGGAGAACCGCTGCGTGGTGCTGCGCCGGGTGAGCTGGACTCGGCGCACGGCCCCGTCCGGGAAGTCGAGCTTGTCGCTCGCCACCTGGACCTGGACGTCGAGGGGGAATCCTGTGGTGCTCAACACCGTGACGGGGATCTCGCCGGTGCGGGCGGTGAGGGTGATGGACCGGTGGGTCGGGACCCGCACCTGCGCGACGAGGCCCTCGATGCGGTCGTCGGCGCCCTCGAGAAAGGCCCGGCGGGCGCGGGGCCGCAGGCGGGCGTCCTCGGCGGCGAGCAGCAGCTCCTCGATGGAATCGTCGACGCGGTTGTCGGGGGTGAGCATGCTGGCGAAGGCCACCAGCCGGTTCCGCGTGGCGCCGAGGTCGGCGGCGGGGAGGGCCGGTGGCGTGGGGTCGGGGG
>JALYMX010000432.1 GCA_030773495.1 Actinomycetota bacterium
CGCTCGGTGTGCGCCCGGGCGGCGGCCGCCTCGGCGGGCAGGTCGAGCGCCGAGCAGGCGGCACCGAAGCCGACGATGGCGGGCACGTCCTCCATCCCAGCCCGCCTGGCCCGCTCCTGCTCGCCGCCCACGAGGAGCGGGTCCAGGCGCAGCCCCCGGCGCACCAGGAGGGCGCCGGCACCCTTGGGCCCGCCGAGCTTGTGGGCGCTCACGGACAGCAGGTCGGCGCCCAGGGCGGCGAAGTCGATCGGGACGTGCCCAGCAGCGGCGGCGGCGTCGACGTGGACGAGCACGCCCCGCTCACGGCAGGCGGCCACCACGTCGGCGACGGGTTGCAGCGTGGCGACCTCGTGGTTGCCCCACTGGCAGTGCACCAGCGCCACGTCCGAGCCGAGGTGGGCGACGACGGCGGCGACGTCGACGCGGCCCAAGCGATCGACGGGGACGTCGAGCACGCGGTGGCGAGCCGAGCTGTCGCGCACGGCGGAGTGCTCGGCTGCCGAGCACACCACGGCGGCGCCGGGGCGGGCCCGGGTGGCGCCCCACACGGCGGCGTTCACCGCCTCGGTGGCCCCGCTCGTGAACACCACCTCGCGCGGCCGGGCACCGAGCACGGCGGCGACGCGCTCGCGGGCGTCCTCGACGGCGGCGCGGGCCATCCGGCCCTCGGTGTGGACCCGGCCGGGGTCGGCCGCCGCCGTCCCGGACAGCCACGGGAGCATGGCCTCGACGGCCTCGGGCCGGGCCGGCGAGGTGGAGGCGTGGTCGAGGTAGTGGCGACCCAACCGGTCAGACGGCGGTGACGCAGGTGTCGTCGCCCTGGGCCCGCGACGCCGTGGTGGCGGGAGCCGTGTCGCCGTAGAGGCCGGCCAGCATGCCCCGCACGATCCCCCGGTCGACGGCGCAGATCACCGGGTGCTGGGTGGCGGTGTCGCCGAAGGGGCACTGCTCGGCCACGATGGCCAGCGACGAGCCGCGGGCCTCGGCGTGGGCGGCGAAGCCGTGGGCGGTGAGGGCGTCGGCCACCGCGTGCAGCGCGGCCTGGAACGAGCGGTGGCTGTCGGTGGGCGACATGGAGCGGGCCAGGGCCAGGCCGTACTCCTCGCCCACCTGCTCGGCCATGGCCGCCGCCTCGGGCTCGGGGAGCAGGGCCAGCGCCCGCCCGAGGAGGGTGACGAGGAGGTCGTCGCGCCGAGCGGGGAACTGAAGGGCCTTCTGGGTGACGCGGTAGCGCTTCGAGGGGCGGCCGGCGCCGGCGCTCTCCGCCCGCTCCACGTGGACCTCCAGGTAGCCGCCGGCGGCCAGCTTGTCGAGGTGGTGGCGGGCCACGTTGGTGTGCAGCTCGAAGCGCTCGGCGACCTCGGCGGCGGTGACGCCCCCCGTGTCGTCGCGGGCGAACAGGTAGATGTCGCGGCGGGTGGGGTCACCGAACGCGGAGGTGACGGCGGCGACCGCCGCCGAGAACTCGGCGTCGTCCAGTGGCGCCCGCTCCACGGCCCTAGTCTACCTGGGACCGTCGCCATTCCCTCGGCCGGGAGGCACCGCCCCAGGAGGTCCGGCATGGCCGTCACCGAAGCGCAGGTCATCGAGGCGCTCCGGCCCGTCCAGGACCCGGAGCTGCACCGCAGCATCGTCGACCTCGGGATGGTGCGCGACGTGCGGGTGGAGGGCGACCGGGTGGGCGTCCTCGTGGCCCTCACCGTCCCCGGGTGCCCCCTGCGGGCCGAGATCACCGAGCGCGTACGGTCCGCCCTGCTGCCCGTGGAGGGCGTCGAGGACGTCGCCGTCGACATGACGGTGATGGACGACGAGCAGCGGGCCCACGTCCGCCGCCAGATGGAGGCGGGCCCCGGCGGCGTCGGGCCGGCTCATGGGGCGCGCCTGGGCCACGAGGAGGGCCGGGGCAACCAGTTCATGGCGTCGGGGTCGACCACGCGCGTGCTCGGCATCTCGTCGGGGAAGGGGGGCGTGGGGAAGTCGTCGGTGACCGTCAACACCGCCGTGGCGCTGTCGCGGATGGGCTACCAGACCGCCGTGCTCGACGCCGACGTGTACGGGTTCTCGGTGCCCAAGATGCTCGGGATCACCTCGGACCCCGTGGTGATCGACGACAAGATCGTGCCGCCGGTGGCCCACGGCGTGAAGGTCATCTCCATCGGGTTCTTCGTGGAGGAGAACCAGCCGGTGATGTGGCGGGGCCCGATGCTGCACAAGGCCCTGGAGCAGTTCCTGGTCGACGTGCTGTGGGGCGACGTCGACTTCCTCCTCGTCGACATGCCGCCCGGCACCGGGGATGTCGCCCTGTCGATGGCGCAGTACCTGTCCCGCTCGGAGATGCTCGTCGTCACCACGCCCCAGGCCGCCGCCCAGCGGGTGGCGCAGCGCACGGCGTACATGGCCCGCAAGGTCAACCTGCCGCTGCGGGGAGTCATCGAGAACATGTCCTGGTTCACCGGCGACGACGGGAAGCGCTACGAGCTGTTCGGGCGGGGCGGGGGCGCCGAGTTGGCCGAGGCGCTGGGAGTGCCGCTGCTCGGCGAGATCCCGCTCGTGCCGGCGCTGCGCGAGGGCGGCGACGTGGGGACGCCGGTGACGGTGTCGGACCCCGAGGGCGAGGCGGCGGCCGCCTTCACCGCCATCGCCGAGGAGATCGTGGCCATGGGGCGGGCGCGGGTCTACCGCCCGGAGCTCACCATCACCTAGCGGCATCGGGACGGGGGATCGTGACCACCTTGAGGGCGTCCATCCCATCGAAGTCCCTGGGGTTGCAGGTGTAGAGGTCGACGTCGTTGGCTATCGCGGTGGCGGCGATGAGGGCGTCGAACGCCCGAGCCGTCGTCTTGCGCCCGGCGCGGCGCAACGAAGCGGCAACCCGCGCGTACGCACGGGCGGCGGGCGCGTCGAACGGGAGTGGCTCGAACGCCGCCTCCACCTCTTGCAGCCGTGCCTGGCGCGCCGCCCGTTCGGCGTCGTCGTCGGTCACGAGGGGTCCGACGGACAGCTCGGCGAGCGTGATGGCGGTGATGAGCGGCTCGGCCGGCAGGTCGCCCACCCGAAGGCGGTCGATGAGGATCAAGGTGGTGGTGTCCAGCACACCCGCGCCCGCCGCGCTCACAGCGACTGGTCCACGACCGCGTCGACGTCGGCACGGAACCGCGCTGGATCGACGGCAGGGAGGCGCTTGAACCGCTCGATCAACGCGGCCGCCGTCGCACGCTGGCGCGGCAGCGGCCGCAGCTCCGCCACTGCCTTGCCCCCGCGCGTGATCGTGATGCGCTCGCCGGCCGTCACCCGGTCGATGACCTCGCCGCCGTGGTTCCGCAGCTCTCGGATCGACGCCTCCGGCATGGCTGGGAGCGTATCACCGGTGAGACAGAGGTCCGCCACCCGCTCGCCCATCTGCCCGGCCATCACGTGTCGTCGGTCCCGGGTCGCGGCTCCGTACCCTTCCGGTGATGGAGGACGAGCCGGTCGGTGGCGGCGCCCCGGTGGGGCGGAGGATCTTCCTCGGCATGCTCGGCCTGGGCGCCGCGGGGATCGTGTGGGGGTCGAGGGCAGCCGGCGGCCTCAACCGCCTCCTGGCCCCCCTCTCGGCCCGCGACGGCACCGGCCTCACCTCCCTCCTCCCCGCCGCCGGCGGGTTCCGCATCTACTCGGTGGTCGGCTTCCTGCCCTCGCGCCACCCCGCCGCCTACCGGCTCAAGGTGACGGGGCTGGTGGAGCGGCCGCTCGAGCTGACCCTGGCCGACCTGCAGGCCATGCCGCCCACCCGGCTGGTCAAGGACTTCCAGTGCGTCACCGGCTGGCGGGTGCCCGACGTGCCCTGGACCGGGGTCCGGCTCGCCGCGCTCCTCGACGCCGCCGGCGTGCAGCCCGAGGGCGCCGCCCTGCGGTTCCGCAGCTTCGACGGCGAGTACACCGAGAGCCTGACCCTGGAGCAGGCTCGCCGCGCCGATGTCCTCGTGGCCTACGAGATGCAGGGGAAGCCGGTGACACGCGCCCACGGCGGGCCCGTGCGGCTCTACGTGGCGCCGATGTACGGCTACAAGTCGTGCAAGTGGCTGGAGGAGATCGAGGTGACGCGGGACGTGCACCCGGGGTACTGGGAGCGGCGCGGCTACGACGTCGATGCCTGGGTGGGGCGCTCGAACGGCCGCCGTGACGATCCCGTCGACTAGCGCGCCGGCGCCGGCGCC
>JALYMX010000433.1 GCA_030773495.1 Actinomycetota bacterium
CTGCGATGACGGCAACGACGGAGACCACGCAGGGGGGGCGGGCGCACAGCCGCCTCCTGCGTCGACGGGCGGGGCGGGCGAGCATCGTGCTCGGCCTCACCGTCCTGTTCGGGTCGGGGATGACGGGGCAGGCGTTCTCGGAGCCGGGCAACGCCAACGGCGAGGACCACGAGCGGCCCGCCAAGGTCACCATCTGTCACGCCACGGGTGCGCCGACCAACCCGTACGAGCTGATCACCATCAGCGTGAACGGGCTGCACGGCCACGAGGGCCACGAGGGCGACATCATCCCGGCGCCCGAGGGCGGCTGCCCTGGACCCGAGGGGGAGGGCGAGCGCGACCGGATCACCATCTGCCACGCCACCGGCTCCGAGACCAACCCGTACGAGGTGATCACCATCGACGTGAACGGGCTGCACGGCCACGAGGGCCATGAGGGCGACATCATCCCGGCGCCGGAGGGCGGCTGCCCCGTGCCCACCACGACGACCACCGTGCCGGACATCACCACGACCACGACGGTGCCGGAGACCACGACCACCACGGTGGCGGAGACGACGACCACCACGGTGGCCGAGACGACGACCACCACCGTGCCGGAGACCACCACCACGGTGCCGGAGACCACCACCACCGTGGCCGACACCACCACGACGACGGTGGCGGCGGCGACGGTCACGACGGTGGCCGGCACCACGACCACGGGGAGCGACACGACGACGCAGCCGGCCGTGCTCGGTCTGACCCTCGAGGGCGGCGGCAACCTCGGCACGACGGCGCCCGGGGGGAGCACCACGGTCCTGGGCGCCCACTTCGAACGGGGCGGCGACACCCTCGCCCGTACCGGCAGCAGCCTCACCCCGATGGCCACCTTCGGCCTGGGCCTGCTCATGCTCGGCGCCCTGCTCAAGCTGAGCGTCCGGCCGACGCCAGCCACGGCGGCGACACCTGGCAAGCAGCACTGATCCACGGCGGAGCGGCGATGCCGGCCCCGCGCCTCCGGGCGTCGCGGGCCGGCATTGCCGCGCCCGGCTGGCGAGCTACGCCTCGACCAGATCCATGATGCGGTCGGGGATGTCGAAGTTGGCGTACACGTTCTGCACGTCGTCGTGCTCCTCGAGCAGGTCGATGAGCTTGAGGACCCGCCGAGCCTCGCTCTCGTCGGCGACGGGCACCGAGGTCGTCGGCACCATCGTCACGTCGGCCGACTCCACCGGGATGCTCGCCTCCTCGAGGGCCCGGCGCACGGCGGCCAGCTCGGTGGGCGGCGACGACACCTGCCACAGGTCGCCCTCGTCGGACAGGTCGTCGGCGCCCGCCTCGAGGGCAACCATCATCAGCTGCTCCTCGTCGACCGTCCTGGGCACCAGCACGACGCCGCGGCGCTGGAACTGCCAGGCCACGGCACCCGGCTCGGCCATGGTCCCCCCGTTGCGGCTGAAGATGCTGCGCACCTCAGAGCCGGTGCGGTTCCTGTTGTCCGACAGGCACTCCACGATCAGCGCCACCCCGCCCGGCCCGTAGCCCTCGTAGGACATGGGCTCGTAGCGCACGCCCTCCAGCTCGCCGGTGCCGCGCTTCACGGCCCGCTCGATGGTGTCGACGGGCACCGACGCGTCGCGCGCCTTTTGGAACATGGTGCGCAGCGTGGCGTTGGCGTTCAGGTCGCCGCCGCCCTCGCGCGCCGCCACCTCCACCTGGCGGATCAGCTTGGCGAACAGCTTCCCCCGTGCCTTGTCCTGCGCCCCCTTCTTGTGCTTGATGGTGGCCCACTTCGAATGACCCGACATCTACGCCCCTTCGCACGCGTCAAGGAACAACCGGTGCAGCCGCTCGTCGCCCGACAGCTCGGGGTGGAAGGCGGCGGCCAGCACCGCGCCCTGCCGGCACAGCACGGGCCGGCCGTCGAACCGGGCCAGCACCTCCACCCCGTCACCCACCCGCTCGACGACGGGGGCGCGAATGAACACCGCGTCGACGGGGCCGCCCGTCACCCCCTCGACGTCGAGGGGCGTCTCGAACGACTGGACCTGACGTCCGAAGGCGTTGCGGCGCACGCCGATGTCGAGCACCCCGAACGACCGCTGGTCGGGACGCCCGTCGACCACCTCCGAGGCGAGGAGGATCATCCCCGCGCACGTCCCGAAGGCCGGCATCCCCTCGGTGAGGCGCGCCGCCACCGGCTCGAACAGCTCGGCCGAGTGGAGCAGCATCGACATCGTGGTGGACTCGCCGCCGGGCAGCACGAGCGCGTCAAGGCCGCCCAGGTCGCCCGGCCGCCGCACCTCGACGACGTGGGCGCCGCAGGCCGTGAGGGCCGAGACGTGCTCGGCGACGTCGCCCTGGAGGGCGAGCACGCCGACCTTCACCTGCTCACCAGCCGCGCTCGGCCAGCTTGACCTCGACCGTGCCGGCATCCACACCGCGCATGGCGTCGCCCAGCCCCCGGCTCACCTTCGCCACCAGTGAGGGGTCCCGGAAGTGGGTCGTCGCCTCCACCACCGCCCGGGCCATCCGCGGCGGGTCGGAGGACTTGAAGATGCCCGAGCCGACGAACACCGCCTCGGCGCCGAGCTGCATGACGAGGGAGGCGTCGGCCGGCGTGGCGATCCCGCCGGCGCAGAAGAGCGGAACGGGCAGGCGACCCGTCTCGGCGATCTCCTGCACCAGCCCCACCGGTGCCTGCAGGTGCTTGGCCCAGGCGAACACCTCGGCGGAATCGGCCGTGGTGATCTTCCTGATGTCGCCCAGGATCGAGCGCAGGTGGCGGACCGCCTCCTGCACGTCGCCGGTGCCCGCCTCGCCCTTCGACCGGACCATCGCCGCCCCCTCCGACACCCGCCGCAGGGCCTCGCCCAGGTTCGTGGCGCCGCAGACGAACGGCACGGTGAACGCCCACTTGTCGATGTGGTGCGCCTGGTCGGCCGGGGTGAGGACCTCGCTCTCGTCGATGAAGTCGACCCCGAGCGACTCCAGCACCTGGGCCTCGGCGAGGTGGCCGATACGGGCCTTGGCCATCACCGGGATGGTGACCGCGGCCATGATGCCCTCGATCATGGCGGGATCGCTCATGCGGGCCACCCCGCCGTCGCGGCGGATGTCGGCGGGCACCCGTTCGAGGGCCATCACCGCCACTGCCCCGGCGTCCTCTGCGATGCGGGCGTGCTCGGGGGTGACGACGTCCATGATCACCCCGCCCCGGAGCATCTCGGCCAGGCCCCGCTTGACGCGAGACGTGCCCGTTCTGGAGGTGGTGTCGTCGGTGGCCATCACCGCCATTCTACGACGGGGCCCGCCGGCGGTCGCCGGCTGGCGGCGCGCTACAGCTCCCGCAACGCCTCGATGCGCTCCTCGAGTGGCGGGTGGGTGTCCACCAGCCGACCCAGCCAGGCCAGGCGTCCCTCGGAATCGGCGCGGGCCACCGGCGACTCGAGCCACAGGTGGGCGGTCGCACGCGAGCCCGAACGCACGACGCCCCCGCCGGCTCGCACCTTCTCCAGCGCCGAGACCAGCCCCGGCGGGTACCGCGTGAGGGAGACCCCGGTCAGGTCGGCCACGGCCTCCCGGCGCGGGCTCACGGCGAGGCGCAGCAGGCGGGCAGCCAGGGCGGCGAGGGGCAGGAGGACGAGCCCGACGGCGCCCAGGACGACGGCCGCCCCACCCCGGCTCCCCCGCCGATCGTCGGCGTGAGTCGGCCCGTCCCACGACGAGAAGCGCAAGGCCCAGTCGGCGACGAGGGCGGCCAGGCCCACGGTGGTGACGGCCACCGTCGACGCCATCACGTCGCAGTTCTTCACGTGGCTGAGCTCGTGAGCCAGCACCGCCTCCAGCTCGATGCGGTTGAGCTTCCCGAGCAGCCCGGTGGTGACGCCGACGGCGGCGTGGCGGGCGTCGCGGCCGACGGTGAAGGCGTTGGGCGTCTCGTCGTCCACCACGAAGATCCGGGGCTTGGGCACCCCGGCAGCCACGCACAGGCCCTCGACGAGGTTGTGCAGCCGGGCGTGCTCCACCGGGTCGGCGGGACGGGCGTGGCTGACGGCGAGCACGACGTCGGCGGACCGCCGGTAGGCGACGGCTGTGACGACGGCTGCCGCCGACACGGCGGCGACGAATCCGACCGCTCCACCGCCGATGAGGAGGTTGACGCCCACCAGCCCGAGGGCGACGGCGAGGGCGAAGCCGGCGCACAGGAGGGCCGAGCGACGCTTGTGGGCGGCGACCTGGTCGTGCACGAGAGCCTCGTCAGACGACCCGGACGGCGACCACGGCCGCAGTGTACGGCGGGCGGTGCTCCCCAACCGGTCGCGGAAGGCGGCGCGGAAGTACCGTGGCTCCGTGCGCCTCACCGCCTCCGTGCTGCTGGCCCTGCTCCTTGCCGCCTGCAACGCCGGCCAGGACCCGACGGTGGAGGCGGGACCGGGGACGAGCACCGACACCTCGGCGCCGGCGGCCACGGCACCGCCCACCGGCAGCACTCCCCCCGTCTCGGCCCCGGCGCCGGCCGAACGGGCCTACCTCACCGGCGTGCGCGTCGTCCCGTCGCCCGAGGGCGGCGGCCGCACCCAGGTGGTGTTCGAGTTCGAGCCCGTGGTCCCCGGGTACCGCATCGACTACGTGCAGCGTCCCGTGACCGAGGACGGTTCGGGCGACGAGGTCGACGTGCGGGGCGAGGCGCTGCTCGAGGTGCGCATGGAGAACGCGTCCGGCGCCCGGCTCGAGGGGGAGCGCGTGGTGCGGACCTACACGGGGCCCGAGCGGGTGCGGCCCGCTGGAGCCGGTTCGCTGCTCACCGAAGCGGTCGCCGTCGGCGACTTCGAGGGGGCGGTGACGTGGGTGCTGGGCCTGATTCAGCGGGCGCCGACGGTATCGGTCAACACGTCCGAGGAGGGCTCGGCCCGGCTGATCATCGACCTCCCGAGCGAGGACTGACCACCCGGTCGTAGAGGTCGACGTACAGCTCGGCCAGCCGCTCCATCGACAGCTCCGACGCTCTCGCCTCACCGGCGGCCACCAGCTCGGCAGCGAGGACGGCGTCGCTCAGGACCCGGCGCAGCCCGGCGGCGAGCGCCACGGGGTCGCCGGGAGGGACCAACAGGGCCGCCGAGCCGGGCAGCGCCACGTTGCGGTACCCGGGCAGGTCGCTGGCCACCACCGGCGTCGAGGCCGCCATGCCCTCGAGCAGCACGACGCCGAACGACTCCCCGTGCAGCGAGGGGGCGCACAGCACGTCGGCGCCCCGCATCCGCGCCGCCACCTCGTCGTCGCCGAGGCGCCCGAGCCACTCGACTCGCCCGTCGCCCGCCGTCCGCTCGCGAAGCCCCGCCGTCTCCGACCCCTCGCCGGCCACCCACAGCCGCACGTCGCCCGGTAGCAACGCCATGGCGTCGACCAGCACCCGGAGGCCCTTGCGTGGCTCGTGGCGGCCGACGAACAGCACCGTGGGAGCCAGCGTGGGCCACGGCGTGGCCTTGGCAAAGTGCTCGACCTCGATGCCGTTGAAGACGAGCTCGTAGTCGCCCCCCAACGCCTCCATGGCGGTGGCCCGTGCATCCTGCGACACCGCGCAGCGAAGGGAGAGGCGCCGGGCCAGGCGGGTGGCGAACGGGCGCAGCACGGCGTACGCGGCGCCCACGCCGGCGCGGTGAAACGTCCCGACCATGGGGGCGCGACCGAAGGCGAGGGAGGTCAGCGTGGGCCCCGGGCAGAACGGCTCGTGGAGGTGCACCACGTCGAAGTCCTCGTCCCGCAGGGCTCGGACGGTGCGCAGGAGGCAGGCCGGGTCGGGGGCGAGCATGGCGACCGACCCGTTGCCGGCCAGGGGCACCGAGTTGCCGAGGGGGGTCACGCCGGCGTCGGGGGGCGGGCCGTCGGAGGGCGCCAGCACGCGAGTGTGATGACCCAACGCCCGGAGGGCCCGAGCCTGGGCCAGCACCTGCCCCTGCACCCCGCCCGGAGCGGTGAGGCTGTAGGGGCACACGAGCCCGACACGCACGGCCTCACCGTAGCCGCCGCTCCCGCTCCGCCCCCGGAGACGACGGTGGACAGCGGCCCTTCGTCATCCGGTGGCGTCGTCGGCTGCGAACACCTCGGCGACAGCGACGACTGGAGGAGTCTGTGGCCTACGAGTTCAGGTGAAGGGATGCCGACCACGCCTGCAGGTGGCAGGGAAAGGCAGGCACGGAGGAGGAGCTGATGCGGAAGGTCAGCGACCACGTGCGGAAGGCCCACGCAGTGCACACGACGACGGAAACCATCGCCAGCTTCGTGAAGCAGAAGGTCCGTCAGCGCTGAGCGCCAGCAGCCGAGGGCAACGTCGCCCCGCGGCGATCGGCCCCCCTCACCGAGGGGGGCCGACGGGCGCGGCGACATCGGCCGCGTCCGACGGCCAGTTGGGCTGGAGCAGGTGCCACTGCTCGGGAGCGCGCCGGACGAGCGACTCGAGCTCGTAGGCGAGCAGCTGGGTGACGCGCCCCACGTCGACGCGCAGGGTCGCCTGGCGCTCGACGCTCAGCGCTGGCCCCATGACGGCGTGGTGACCGCGGCGGCCCCGGAAGTACACCGCGCTGGGCAACAAGGCGGCCCCGGTGCGCAGGGCCATGGCGGCGGGGCCGGCGGGCAGCCGGGTCCGCTCGCCGAAGAACTCGACCTCGACGCCGGTGCCGCCGATGTCGCGGTCGCAGACCAGGGCGACCACCGCGCCCTCCCGGAGCCGGCGCAGCACGGTCGCCCCGACGGCGGGCCCGAGGGCCACGACCTCGATGCCGAGGGAGCGCCGCAGCGCGGCGAACCAGTCGAACAGCACGGGTGGCTCCACCGTCTCCACGACGGCGACGACGCGGTACCCCAGCGACGCCAGCCACGCCCCGCCGAAGTCCCACCCGCCGAGGTGCGGCAGGGCGAGGATGACGCCGTTGCCGGCGGCGAGGCCCTTGTCGACGTGCTCGAGCCCCTCCGACGTCATCGACGCCGCCAGCTCGGCGGGCGTCGTCCCCGGCAGGCGGAAGGACTCGAGCCAGTACCGGGCGTAGGAGGACAGCGAGCGCGCCACCGCCGCCTTCAGCTCGTGGCCGGCCAGACCGGGTGCCTGCACCCGTCGCAGGTGGCGCTCGAGCATGGCGGCTCGCGCTGGCAGCACGCGGGCCAGGAGGGGGCCACCCCGGAAGGCGGCGAACTCGGTGGCGGCCAAGGGAACCCGCCGGGCCACCACTGATCCGGCCCGGTACGCGAGGTAGGGGGCCATCGCCCTCGCACGGGCCAGGGGCCCAGGCGCCGGCCCGGGATCGGTCAGGGCCGCGT
>JALYMX010000434.1 GCA_030773495.1 Actinomycetota bacterium
GGCCATGGCCGCCCGCACCGCCGGCCGGCGCCACTCGGCCACCGGCTCATGGCAGTGCGGCCCCGGACGACGGGCGTCGGTGGCCGGCCGACGGGCCGGCGGAGCCGGGTCGGGCAGGGCGTCGACCTCGGGCGGGGCGATGAGCTCGTCGAGGCGTCGCCCCTCGGCGAAGCGGTGGCGCACGAAGCTCTCGTTCGAGGTGTTCTCGAGCAGCCGCCGGACCAGGTACGCCATGCCGGGCACCAGCTCGCCGACGGGCGCGTAGATGCGCAGGCGCAGCCCGAGGCGGCGGATGGCGGCCTGGGCGGGCTCGGCCATGCCGTAGAGCATCTGCAGCTCGTAGCCGGTGTCGGGGATCCCCTGGGCCCGCGCGTAGGTCACGGCGTAGGCCAGCGACCGCAGGTTGTGCGACCCGAAGGCGGCGCCGACGGTGTCGTGGTGGTCGTGCAGCAGCCGCACGCAGCGCTCGTAGTTGGCGTCGGTCTCCGCCTTGCGCTCGAACACCGGCGCCGGCCAGCCCTCGGCCTCGGCCAGCACCGTCTCGGAGTCCCAGTACGCCCCCTTGACCAGGCGCACGTTGACGGGCACGGCGCCGGACGGGCGGGCCGGCCCGGACGCCCAGGCGATGAGGTCGGCCAGGTCGTCGCGGCAGTCCTTCAAGTAGGCCTGGAGCACCACGCCGGCGTGCAGCCCGGCCAGCGCCGGCTCGGACAAAAGGTCGCGGAACAGCTCGAGCGTGAGGTCCTTGACGTCGTAGTGCTCCATGTCGAACCACACGAAGGCGCCGAGGTCGGCGGCCAGCGTGAGCAGTGGCAGGAGGCGCGCCCGCGCCTGGGCCAGGCCCTCGTCGCGCGTGAGGGGCGAGTACAGCGAGGCCAGCGCCGTGGGCTTGATGCTGATGTTGGCGCGAGGCACGAGGCCACGGGCGTCATGGTCGAGGTGGTCGTCGGGGGCCCACGAGGCCGTGGCGGTGGCCAGCGTGCGCAGCAACTCCTCGACCCGGGCGGCGTAGCGGTCGGCCTCCGCCTCGGTGATCGTCTTCTCGCCCAGCAGGTCCACGGTGGCCCCGCTCCCCTGGCGCCACAGCCGGTGCAGGCCGGGGACGGCGTCGGCCGGCGTGGCGCCGACGATGAACTGCTGGGCCATGCGCACGATGTTGCGCCGGGCCACCGAGGCCGACAGCCGGGGCCCGAGGGGCACGTGCTCGGCCAGGTCGATCCCGAGCTCCATCACCTTCGGGGCGCCGGCGCCCTCGAAGTACTCGTTGATGTGGCGGAGCACGTCGTGGTCGTCGCGCGTGGCCGGGAACACGTCGACGAAGCGGAACAGCTGGGTCTTGAACGACGGGTGCGACATGGCCCAGCCGAGCATGCGCTCGCTCCACCACGACATGGCGTAGACGCCAGCCTTCTCGCCGGCGCCGAGCTCGGCGATGGTGCGGGCGAGGGCGCTGACCTCGCTGTCCGGCGGTGACGCCACCGCCGCCAGGGTACCGCCGGCCGCCCGTTGTTCAGCCGGGCAGGCCCCGCCAGCCGGGGTCGAGCTGGTGGAGGAACTGGGCGCACCGCTCCTCCTCGTCGGCCTCGCCCAGCGCCGCCGCCGCCTGGCGGAGGCCCTCGAGGGCACGGAGGAAGCCCTGGTTCGACTCGTGCCGCCACCGCACGTACCCCGACCCCCGCCACCCGGCCTGGCGCAGCGCGTCGAGCCCCCGGTGGTACCCGACGCGGAAGCAGGCGTAGGCCTCCACGTCGTCGCGGGCCAGCTCGCCCAGCCTGGCCCAGGCGGCGAGCGAGCGCGGGAAGGTGGCGACCACCGCGCTCACGGCGTCCCGTCGCCGCTCGGGGGGCTCGCCGAGAGCCGACGCCAGGCGGGCCGTGGCCTCGGCCGGCTCGGGCGGGAGCACCGTCTCGGGCAGGCCGGCGGAGAGGTTGACGGGCGAGTCGGGCATCGGATGCGATCGTAGGCTCGGGCGCCGCATGGCCGCCCAGTGCACCTTCTGCCGCATCCGGGACGGAGAGGTGAGCGCCCACGTCGTGCTCGACGAGCCTGCGGTGCTCGCCTTCCTCGACGTCCGGCCCGTGTTCCCCGGCCACGTGCTGGTCGTCCCCCGGGCCCACCACGAGACGCTGCTCGACGTCCCCGCTGCGCTGGTCGGGCCGCTGTTCGCCACCGTGCAGCGAATGGCGGCGGCGGTGACGGCGGCCCTCGGTGCCGAGGGGACGTTCGTGGCCGTCAACAACACGGTGAGCCAGAGCGTCCCCCACCTCCACGTCCACGTCGTGCCGCGTCGGCGGGGCGACGGGCTGCGGGGGTTCTTCTGGCCCCGCCAGCGCTACGCCGGCGAGGCCGACATGGCCGAGGTGGCGGCACGCATCACGTCGGCGCTGGCGTCGGCACCCTCCGAACCACCGCGAGAAGGGACTGGCGCCGTGCCGCCCGGTGGGTGACCATAAGGGCCGTGGCGGTTCCCAAGGGGGTCCTCATCGGCGTCGGCGTCGCCCTGCTGGCCGCGGGAGGCATCGCCGGCACCCTGCTCATCAGCGACGACGAGGATGAGGCGGCGGTGGCGCCGACGACCACGTCGACCACCGAGGTGGCGACGACCACCTCGTCGGCGCCCGACTCGACCACCACCACCATCCCCGCCGACTCCACCACGACGACCGCCACCCGGCGCACCCGCACCACCCGGGTGGCCACGTCGACGACCTCGACCACCGGCGGGCCCACCACGTCGGTGGCGTCGGCCACGTGCGGTACCGGGAGGGCCAGCGTGGCCTTCGGCGCCAAGGACCTGCAGACCGACGCCGAGAAGTCCACCTTCGTGCCCCAAGCCATCGTCGACAACCAGGTGACGGCCCCGATCGAGGTGGAGGCCATCGTCATCGACGTCGTCTATCCCGGCAACGTCGTGCGCACCGTGAACTTCGCCACCGCCGGCACGGTCATCGCCCCGGGCACGAGCGCCACCTTCTCCGGGGAGCGCCTCACCACCCCCAAGCGCTACGAAGGGGCCCGGATCACCCGGTTCACCTACGTGACCTCGGGCCGCCCCGACGCCTGTCGCGTCTCGGCGCCCTAACGGCCTCCGCGCTCACCCCACGCGCAGCAGGTGGTGGTCCCGCCGGCCCCGGCGCAGGACCACGTAGCGGCCGTGGAGCAGGTCGCTTGCGGTGAGACGGCGCTCGACGTCGGTCTCCCGGCGGTTGTTCACGTAGGCCCCACCCTGCTCCACCGTCTTTCGCGCCGCCGACCGCGACGGGCTCAACCCACATTCGGCCATCGCCTGCACGAGGGGCAACCCCTCGCCGTCGACGGCCGAGCGGGGCAACGACGACGACGGGGCCTCGGCCAGCACGTCGAGCAGGCCGGCCTCGTCGAGCGCGGCGATCTCCTCGCCGAACAGGGCCCGGCCGGCCCGCTCGGCGGCGTCGGCCTCCGCCGCCCCGTGGACGAGGGTGACCACCTCCCGGGCCAGTGCCCGCTGCGCCGACCGGCGCTCGGGGTGCTCGACGGTGGCGGCGTCGAGCTCGGCGACCCGCTCCTCCGGCAGCAGGGTGAGGGCCCGGACATATGACCCCACCCTTTTGTCCGGCGCGTTCAACAGGTACTGGAACAGTCGGTACGGGCTCGTGCGCGAGGCATCGAGCCAGATGGTCCCCGACTCGGTCTTCCCGAGCTTGCGGCCGTGCTCGTCGGTGAGCAGGGGCGTGGTCAGCCCGAAGACCTGGGCACCCCGCACCCGCCGCACCAGGTCCACGCCCATCACGATGTTGCCCCACTGATCGCTGCCCCCCAGCTGCAGGCGGCAGTCGTGCCGGTCGAACAGGCGGAGGAAGTCGTAGGCCTGGAGCAGCATGTAGCTGAACTCGGTGTAGGAGATCCCCTGCTCGCGCTGCTCGAGGCGGGCCCGCACCGACTCCTTGGCGATCATCACGTTGACCGTGAAGTGCTTCCCCACGTCGCGCAGGAACTCGAGCAGCCCCACCGACCGCAGCCACTCGCCGTTGTCGACCAGGAGGGCGCCGGCGTCGAAGTCGAGGAACCGCTCGAGCTGGGCGCGGATGCCCGCCAGGTTGGCCTCGAGCTGGTCGGGGGCGAGCAGGCTGCGCTCCTCGGCCTTGCCGCTGGGGTCGCCGACCAGCCCCGTCCCGCCGCCGGCCAGGGCGATGGGGCGGTGCCCCGCTCGCTGGAGCCGCACCAGGTTGAGCACGCCGACCAGGTTGCCGAGCTGGAGGCTGGGTGCGGTCGGGTCGAACCCGGCGTAGGCGGTGAGCCGGCCGGCGTCGAGCAGGGCCAACAGCTCGGGGTCGGTCACCTGGTGGACCAGGCGGCGGAAGTCCAGGTCCTCCGAGAGCGTCGCCATCGCCCGCAGCCTGCCACGCCGGCCCGCCCTCCCACCCGGCGCTTCTGCCAAGGATGACGCCCGGTCAGCGGGCGTCATCCTTCACGGAACGGGGCGGGGGCGGCGCCCTTCCGTAGGATCGCCGCCGTGCTGGAGCGCCGGTTCCGCCCGCCCCACCCGGTGGACCTGCGGCTCACCCTCGCCCACCTGCGCCACGGCGCCGGCGACCCGACGATGCGCCTCGGTGCCCACGACGTGTGGCGGGCCACGCGCACGCCCGAGGGCCCGGCGACGGTCCACCTGCACGCCCACGGCGAGGAGGTGCGGGCACGGGCATGGGGCCCGGGCGCGGCATGGGCCCTCGACGCC
>JALYMX010000435.1 GCA_030773495.1 Actinomycetota bacterium
CCGCCACGCCGGGCGAGGCCCCGCTCGGGCTGGAGCGGGGCCGCGACGGCTTGATATACCTGCCGGCGGGCCTCGACCCGGCGGTGCCGGCACCGCTGGTGGTGATGTTCCACGGGGCCGGCGGCAACGCCCGTCAGAGCATCGACATCGTGCGGGCGACGGCCGATCGGAACGGCTTCGTCGTCCTCGCGCCCGACTCGAGGGCCGCCACCTGGGACGTCATCCACGGAGGATGGGGGCCCGACGTCGACTACGTGGACCGTGCCCTGCGCCGGGTGTTCGAGCGAGTGGCGGTCGACGCCGAGCAGGTCGTGGCCGCCGGCTTCTCCGACGGCGCCTCCTACGCCCTGTCGATAGGGCTGGCCAACGGCGACCTGTTCAGCCGCATCGTCGCCTTCTCGCCGGGCTTCGCGGCGCCCCCCGCGCAGCTGCGCCGTCCCTCCGTCTTCGTCTCCCACGGCAGGGCCGACGACGTGCTGCCCATCGACCGCACCAGCCGCCGCGTGGTGCCCTCCCTGGAGCGGGCCGGCTACCAGGTGCGGTACGTGGAGTTCGCCGGTGGCCACTCGGTGCCGCCCGACGTGCTGGCCGAGGGGCTGGCCCTGGGCCAGCGGCTGGCGACGGGCGGTGGGCGCTGAGCGGCTGAGCGCCTGAGCGCGGCGTCGGGGGCCGCCGGGGTTCCGGACCGTCGGTTGCGGGAAGGACGGACACGGCGAACACGAGGACGAGGAGGGATCAGATGGGCGACATCGACATGTTCCAGGTGGACGAGCTGATCGACCTCAAGGGTGCCACCGTGGTGGGACGCGACGGGGAGAAGATCGGCAAGATCGAGCAGATCTGGGTGGACACCGCCAACGCGTTGCCGGAGTGGGCGCTGGTGAAGGCCGGCGGCCTGTTGGGCCGCCACTCCCGGTTCGTCCCCCTTCGCGCCGCCGACTTCGAGCAGGGCGAGGTGAAGGTGGCGTACACCAAGGACGAGGTCGAGTCGGCGCCCGACGTGGATCCCGACCAGGTGAGCCGGGACGACGAGGTCCGCCTGTACCAGCACTACGGCCAGCCGCGGCCCGCCCCGCCGCCGCCCCAGGTGCGCAACCCCTTCGACCGGCTCAGCGCCGTGTGGGTCCCCGGCGTGGGCGAGCGCGCCGCCGCCGTCGGGAAGCACTTGAGGGGCGGCGGGGAGTAGCCCTGCGCCCGCCGGATCACGCCGCCGGCCACCGAGCAGTCATGTCAGCCGGCGGCGAGCTCCCGGAGCCGGGTGACGGTGTTCCAGTTCCGCTGCGTGACGGCCACGCCGAGCACCCGCTCCCAGTCGGGCAGCCGCGATCCCATGAGGCCGTTCGGGAGGCGGAGGTAGATCACGGCGTCCCCCAGCTCGAACTGATCGGGGGCGAAGTCGGCCGGCTCGAGGCCCGCCACGGTGTCCGGGGGCGCGGGCGCCGAGAGGAACGCGACGTGCAGCTCCTTGGGGTCGGCGCCGGGGAACGGGTTGGCGTCCACGACGGCGGCCAGCTGGGCGGGCGTGCGGACGAGGACCTTCACGTCGAGGCCGAGCGCCGTCGCCATGGCCGCCGCCATGCGGCGTTCCAGCTCGGCCGCGTCGCCCTGCGAGGCGGTGAACGTGGCGTTCCCGCTCTGGAGGTAGGTCCGCACGTCGTGGAAGCCGAGCGACTCGAGCAGGGCCCGGAGGTCGCCCATCCCCACCCGCTTGTGCCGGCCCACGTTGATGCCCCGCAGCAGCGCCACCCAGGTCACCCGATCACCCTACGGACGGCGGCGACGTGGTGACGAGCACGGCGCCGGCGTTGCCCACCGAGCTGCAGGTGGAGGTCACCGGCGCCTGCAACCTGCGCTGCCGGATGTGCCTCGTGCGCTACCGGCCGGCGCTCGACCGGTCGACGGCCAGCATGGACTTCGCCACCTTCCGTCGCCTGTTCGACGGGCTGCCCGGCCTGCGCAAGGTGACCTTGCAGGGCCTCGGCGAGCCCCTGATGGCCCCCGACCTCGTGCCCATGATCCGCTACGCCGCCGCCCACGGCTGCAGGGTCGGGTTCAACACCAACGGCACCTTCCTCACCCGCAGCCGGGCCGCCGAGCTGGTCGACGCCGGCCTGGACTGGCTGCACGTCTCGGTGGACGGCGCCACGGCGCCGACCTACGAGGGCATCCGAGGACGCGCCGCCTTCGACCGGGTGGCGGCGAACGTGGTGAGCCTGGTGGAGGTGCTCCGGGAGCGCCGGGCCGAGCGGCCGACGGTGTGCATCGTGTTCGTCGCCCAGCGCTCCAACATCGCCGAGCTCCCCGAGCTCGTCCGCCTCGTCGGCGAGTGGGGCGTTCCCGAGCTGCGCGTGCAGAACCTGTCCCACGACTTCAGCGACACGGGCGACGACGACGGCTACCTGCAGATCCGCGACTACGCGGCGGCCGAGGCGTTGTGGTTCGACCGGGGAGACGACGGGCTCGCCGTCCTCGCCGAGGCCAGCCGGTTGGCGGCGTCCCTCGGCGTCGCCCTCCGGCTGCCCGAGGAGGGCGACTCGGGCGAGCGGCGGGCGGCAGGCACGCCCGGGTGCGACTGGCCGTGGCGCTCGGCCTACGTCACCTACGACGCCAAGGTGCAACCGTGCTGCATGGTGATGGGCACCGAGCGGGCCGTCCTGGGGGACGCCTCCACGCACGGCGTCGCCGGCGTGTGGACAAGCGAGCAGTACGTCGAGTTCCGCCAGCGCCTTCTCGGCGAGGACCCGCCCGAGGTGTGCCGCGGCTGCTCGATGTACCGCAACGTGTTCTGAGTCTGCGCCGCCATTCTCGGCACGTCCTGGTCCGCATGGCGCGCCGACGTGTGCCGAGAATAGATTCGCCCCCGTGGAACGCCTGGCCGACGACGCCATCGACCAAGCCGCCGCCGAGCTCGGGTGGGAGCGCCGGGGCGAGGCGTTGGCGCGGGTGGTGGTCCGCGACGACTTCGCCGACGCCATGCGCTTCGTGAACGACGTGGCGGCGCTGGCCGAGGGGGCGAACCACCATCCCGACATCTCCATCTCGTGGAACCGGGTGGAGCTGGTGCTGTCCACCCACAGCGCCGGGGGTGTGACACAGGCCGACGTGGATCTGGCGAGGGCCGTGAACGGCCTGCTCGCCTGACCCGGCGTGCCGCTCGCCACCGGGGCGGAGGCGCCGGACTTCGCCCTCCCCGACGCCGAGGGCCGGCGCCGCACGCGTGACGACCTGGCCGCCGGCGGCCCCGTGCTCCTGGCCTTCTTCAACACGACGTGCCCCACCTGTCGTCTGGCCTTCCCGGTCTACGGCGAGCTGGAGCGGCGCTTCGGCGACGTGGTGCCCGTCGTGGCCGTGTCGCAGCACCCGGTCGGCGAGGCCCGGCCGTGGCTCGACCAGCTCGGGTTCGCCGGGCCCGTGCTCGACGACGACAGCGACGACTTCGCCGTCTCCGCCGCCTACGGCGTGCGCTCCGTGCCCACCCTCGTGCTGGTCGAGGGGGGCCGGGTGGCGGCGGCCAGCGAGGCGTGGGACCGGGAGCGGGTCAACCAGTGGGCCCGGGAGCTGGCCGAGCGGGCGGGCCGCGAGCCGGCGCCGGTGAGCACCGAGGACGACGGTCGCCCCGTGTTCAAGCCCGGGTGAGGATCGCGCTCCCGCCGCTCCGTGTGACCGGCGCAGCACCCCGGACGGGCACCCCGCGCGCCGTACAGTTGCCGCCATGGCCGGGCCGCTCATCTTCGTGTCGCGCCTGGTGCGCCTGCCCGTCCTCGGCGCCGACGGCGTCCCCATCGGCCGCCTGGAGGACGTGGTGCTGGCGCCGGGCGGGCCGGGGGGGCCGCCGCGCGTGCTTGGCTTCGTGGCCGAGGTCCAGCGCCGGCACATCTTCGTCAACGCCAACCGGGTGGTCGAGATCAACTCCTCGGGCGCCCACATGGGGACGGGCACCGTCGACCTCCGGCGCTTCGAGCTCCGCCCCGGGGAGCTGCTGACCCGCCGGTCGGTGCTGAACCGCCGCGTCAACGGCCAGGTGGTCGACGACGTGGCCCTCGGCGCCACCACCGAGCCGAAGGGCTGGGAGGTGGGGGCGGTGTCGCTCAGCTCGGCCGGGTTGCTCCGCCGCCGGCGGGCGGGCCGCCTCGTGCCGTGGACGGAGGTGGCCATCCTGTTCGACACCGGCCCCATGGGGCGCCAGGTGGCCGAGCTGCGAGAGCTGCACCCTGCCGAGCTGGCCTCCACCGTCGCCGCCCTGCCCCCCGAGCGCCGCCGCACGCTGGCCCAGGCGCTGGAGGACGAGCGCCTGGCCGACCTGCTCGAGGAGCTCCCGGAGGAGGAGCAGGTGCGGCTCATCGAGAGCCTCGACGTCGACCGGGCCGCCGACGTGCTGGAGGCCATGGAGGCCGACGACGCCGCCGACCTGCTGGCCGAGCTCCCGAGCGAGGAGCGCAACGAGCTGCTGGCCGCCATGGAGCCGGCCGAGGCCCGCCCGCTGCGCCGGCTGCTCACCTACGAGGGCGACACCGCCGGCGGGCTCATGACCCCCGAGCCGCTGATCGTGGTCCCCGACGCCACCGTGGCCGAGGTGCTGGCCCGCATGCGCGAGCGCGACCTGCCGCCCGCCCTGGCCGCCCAGACCTTCGTCGTCGAGCCTCCCACCGAGACGCCCACAGGGCGCTACCTCGGGTGGGTGAACTTCCAGCGCCTGCTTCGCGAGCCGCCGGGGTCGACGGTGGGCAGCTGCCTCGAGGGCGACCCGGTGGCCGTGCGCCCCGACCTGAGCGAGCTCGAGGTGGCCCGCCGCCTGGCCGCCTACGACGCCATCGCCGTCCCGGTGTGTGACGACGCCGGGCGCCTCGTGGGCGCCGTCACCGTGGACGACGTGCTCGACCGGGTGCTCCCCCGCGACTGGCGGGGCCGGGTGAGGCGGGCGCCATGAGGCGGCGGGAGGACCTGTCGACGCCCCGGCGGGGGCTGCGGGTGGGCATCCACTACGACCCCGAGGCGTTCGGGCGCTTCTCGGAGTCCATCGCCCGCTTCATCGGCACCGCCCGGTTCCTCGTGATCCAGACCGTCGTGGTCATCGTGTGGATCACCTACAACGTCACCGTCTCCCGGCCCCTGCGCTTCGATCCCTACCCCTTCATCCTGCTGACGCTGGCCCTGTCGCTCCAGGCGGCGTACGCCGCCCCACTGATCCTGCTCGCCCAGAACCGCCAGGAGGCTCGCGACCGCGAGGAGGCGGTGGTCGACCGGGAGCGCTCGGCTCGCACGTTGGCCGACACCGAGTTCCTGGCCCGCGAGCTGGCCTCCATCCGCCTGGCCCTGGCCGACGTCGTGACCAGCGCCGACCTGGAGCGCGCCGTGGACCGGGTGGCGGAAGCCCTCGGCGACGCCCGGCAGCGTCCGCATTGAGCCGGCGCCGGGCCCCCTCGGCGGTGCTCGTCGCGTGCGTCGCC
>JALYMX010000436.1 GCA_030773495.1 Actinomycetota bacterium
GCCGTCGCCCTGCTGGTCGACCTCGCCCGGGCACCTGCCCCGGGCGTCGTCACCGGCCTCACCCTGCGTCCCGGCTGACGACCCGCAAACCCGCGGCCACCAGGGATTCATTCACGCCAAATCAACCGGGCGCGCCTCGGTATCCAAGTACCCCAGGAGCAGGGCCACGCCCTGGCCATCAAGATCCTGCGCGACCTCGCCGGCGAGGTCAGCGAGGACCTGAAGGCGCTGGAGGAGATCGAGAGCGCGGGCCTGGAGCGCAAGATCGACTCCCGGCTGACCTTCGTCATCCCCTGGCTCGTGCTCGTGGCCCTCTGCATTAGCTCGGAGGCCTACCGGGGCTTCTACCGCAGTGCCGGGGGCGCCATCGTCGTCGTCGTCTGCGGGTTCATGAGCGCCGCCGGTATCGCGGCGGTGGACCGGATGGGTCGCCTTCCCCGGCCCCGTCGGGTGCTCGGCGCCGCCGCAGGGGAGCCCCGATGACAGGAGGTCCCCTCGCCGCTCTCCCCGGCGCCATCTGCGCCGCGGCCGCTGTGTTCTTCCTCGTCGTCACGGTGTTCCCGCCCCGGCGCCGGCTCCGGCCCCGGGTGCACGACTACACGCTGGTGGCCCGCGCCAAGCTCGGCTCGGGCCCCGGGGCGCTGTCCCTGGCCCGCAGGCCGCCGCCCGCCATCCCCGGCGCCGTCGTGCGGGTCTTCGGCCCCATGCTCGAGTCGCTGTCGCAGCGCTTCGGCGCCCTCGTCCGCTTCCAGGACGCCGCTGCCCTCGAGCTGCAGCTGCGCCAGGCGGGCGTCCGCGGTGTCACCCCCAAGGCCTACCGACAGCAGCAGTTCGTCCTCGCCTTCCTGGGCGCCGCCGCCGGCGTGACCGCCGGCGCCGCCCTGGGAGCGGTTGTGGGCGAGGGCGCCGTCCCCGTGGCGGTGCTCCTGGGCTCCGCCGGCTTCGCCCTCGGGACGGTGTGGAAGACCGCGGAGCTGGCCCGCCGTATCCGGGAGCGCCAAGCCCGGCTGCGGGCCGAGCTGTTCAGCGTGTGCCACGTCCTCGCCATCTCCGCTCGCGCCACGCCGAACCTGCTGCACCTGATCGAGCAGGTGACGAGCCGGAGTTCCGGCGAGCTGGTGGCCGAGCTGCGGGACGTCCTCGCGTCGGTCGAGTCGGGGACGCCACCGGCGTTGGCTTTCGCCGAGGCGGGCCGTCTCACCGCGGAGCCGGCGGCCGCCCGGCTCTACCGCGCGATGGCCACCGCGCATGAGTCCGGCGGCGACCTGGCCGAGGCCCTCCTCGCGCAGAGCGCTGACATCCGAGACCTCCAGCGCGAGGAAGCCAAGCGGTTGGCGACCAAGCGCCGGGCCGGGATGCTGGCGCCGATGCTGGTGTTCCTGGCCCCGATCATGATCATCTTCGTCGCCGCCCCCCTCCCCCGCATCGTGCTCGGGTTCTAAGGCGGCCAGTGAACGGAGGTGGAGCTACGCGAGATCGGCAGAGACGAGCAAAGGAGAGAAGGGACATGGCCCAACCGACAGAGACCCACCGGGGGCGCCGAGCCGGGGGTGCTGTCCTGACCGCAGCCTTGCTGCTGCACACGTGGCTCCTGGCAGCGGCCAGGGCCGCAAAGGCGGTGTCGGCTCGGGCCAGGCGCTCGGAGCAGGGCGTCATCGCCGAGTACGTGGCCATGGGCGCCTTCGGCGTGGTGACCGCCGTGGCGCTGTGGGCGCTGATGAAGGCCCTAGGTGTCGACGTGATCGAGTTCATGCGCAAGAACATCCTCGGAGACAGCTGACGTCCATGCCTCCGCGGTCACCGGCGCGGCGCACGCTTCACGGCGCTCGAGGCGAGGCCGGCTTCACCACGGCGTCGTACCTGATGGTGGTCGGGTTCACCCTGGTGATGTTCGTGTGGTTCACCAACCTCGCCGTCTACCTCTATGGACGCGGTGTGGTCCGCTCGGCAGTGGACGAAGCGGCGCGGGCCGGGTCGAGGGTCGGAGCTGACTCGGCGCGCCAGTGCCAGGAGCGGGCCAGCGAGGTCCTGGGCAACCTCCTCGGGGGGTCGATGGGCCAGGGGGTGGCGGTGGCGTGCGCCGAGGAGGACGGCGTCGTGCGGGCCCGGGCCGACGTGCGCTTCCAGGGGTGGCTCCCGCCCGTGCCCGACTGGAGCTTCCGGGTCACGGGCGCCGTGATAAAGGAGCGGGTGCCGTGAGCCGTCGGCCTCGCCGCCGCACACGCGGAGAGGGCGGCTTCGTGGCCGTGGAGTGGGTCGTGGCCGTGGGGTTCTTGCTGTTCCCCACCGTGCTCCTGGTCCTGTCCTTCCCCGCCTGGGTCGAGCGCCAGGGCATGGCGCGGGTGGCGGCGCAGGAAGCGGCCCGGGCGGTGGCTCTGGCCAACGACACAGAGTCGGGAGCGGAGGCGGGGCGGGCGTTGGGGGACGAGATCGCCCGCAACCACGGCGTGGATCCGACCAACATCTCGGTGTCCTACGACGGAATGACCCGGCGGGGGGGCAGCGTGACGGCCACCGTCTCGGTCGACCTGCCCGCCCTCACGTTCCCCGGATTGGGCTCGCTCGGCTCGGTGAGGTGGTCGACCCGCCACACCGAGCTCGTTGACCGCTACCGCCCCTTCACGCCATGAGACGACCCCCCGATGACGCCGGCTTCGTCACGCTTTGGGTCCTCGCCGTCTGCGCCATGGTGCTGTTCGTCGGCGGCATCACCCTGGACCTCTGGCGGGCGGTCGCCACGCAGAGGGCGGTGTCAGCTGCGGTGGACGGCGCGGCCGTGGCCGCATCGTCGGGGCTCGACGAGCCGTCATTCCGGGCCAGTGGAGGAGAGGTGGTCCAGCTCGACCCCCGGTTGGCCCGGAAACTGGCCGCCGACAGCCTTGCCGCGCAGCCCGGAAGCGACAAACTGGTTGACGTGGCCATCGAGGCGACGCCGGCGCGGGTCACCGTGCGGGCCGGCAGGAGAATGGACTTCACGCTGCTCAAGGTCTTCCTCCCGGGAGAGGACCCGATGGTGGTCCACGCCTCGAGCACTGTGGACCCGAGGAGGGTGCCATGAGCTGGAGACGCAATGGCCAGCATGGCTCGGCGGTTGCTCTGGAAGAGGTTGAGGGTGAGCTCCGGCCGGAAGAGGCGGCCTCGACGCATGCGTCGGCTACTCCTCCCCTCCCGCTCTGGCGCAAGCTGGCCGTCGCCGCCGTCTTTGTCGCGCTGCTCGGCGGCCTCGCCTGGACGTTCATCCGTGACGATGACCCAGAGCCAGCTGCGCCGGTCGTGGTGCCCCCCGCAAGCGCGGTGCCGACGACGCCGGCGGTAGAGGGTCCGCCGGAGCTACGGAATACCGGCGAAGACTTCAACGACATCGTGCGGAGTGCGTACGCGTTGGAGGACTGGGTCTACCAGCACGACCCCGACCCGAAGTATCTCCCCCTCTTCACGCACCCGAAGTGCGAGTGCTACAAGGAGGCTGAGGACGGCCTGGCGTCGCTCAAGGCGGCAGGTCAGCATCACGACTCCCCAGGCGTCAAGGTGCACAAGGTAATTCTTCGGGATCGCCCCCGGCCTGAGTTGGTGACGCTCTACGTCATCTTTGAGGGGCTGCCCGGCGCCATCGTGGACCAGGACGGCAAGTTGGTGAAGGAGCGTCCTCCGTTGCCGCCGACCGGGTTTCTTGAGCACTGGGTGCGGGGCGAGGACGGCCGCTGGCGGACGTATGAGACCTCTGTGCTCGGTCCTCCCGGTGAGGGATGGCAGCGATGGTGAGTCGCCTCGGCGCCCGTCGTCGCCGTCTCCTTGGGATCGGGGCTGCCGTGCAGCTTCTTGCTCTTGTCCCGGCGTTGCCGGCGGCAGGGCAAGCGGTGCCGTCGTCACCACCTACCACCGGTTCCTGCCAGTTTGTTAGGAGCCTGTGCGCGGGGCTCGGGACCCCTGGCGCGACTGCTCCTCCGGCGGAACAGCGGAAGGAAGACGGGACGAAAGGTCGCCCGAGGAGCAAGCCGAGGAGTGGGCCGCCCGTGTACGAGCGGCATCGGACCTACATCACCTACGAGGTGAATGGAACCCGGCTCTTCGGGGCCGGAAGCTTCTGCATCGACGCCGCGACCGGCCAGCACGGCGTGGGCTATCTCGACGAGGTGGTGAACCGGGAAACCGGTGAGGTCGTTTCGAGCCACGGCGGCTGCGAGGTGGGGCCAGGACCGCGCGCGCCTGCAGTACCGGCCGTGCGGCCCGAGTTGCCCGCACCCGAGCAGATCTGGCAGCACGTCCCGCTGCCGTCGCCCGATTGGGGCCTCAACCCTTCCCGGAATGGCCTGACCGGACTGGAGACCTGGCTGTGGGACCCCAACGGGGGCGCGCCGGTGACGGCCACGGTGACGCTCGGGGGCTTCACCGCTATTGCCACCGCCCGCCCCGTGCGGTGGGAGTGGCGAATGTGGGAGCGGGGCGACACGCCGAACGTGAACCCTCATCCCCTCGTCATGTCGACGTCGCCTGGGAACGAGGAACGACCGGCCGGCAAGTACATGTACGAAACCAAAGGCGAGTACACCCTCACGCACACGGTGGTCTGGGCGGGGAGCTACACGTTCACGGGGCCAGGGTTCTCAGAGACGGTGGATCTCGGCACGACAACCACCAGCTCCTCCCGCCGCTACCACGTGGTCTCGGTACGGGGGGCCCGTGTTGGCTGAGCTTGCGGGCCTCCGCGTACAGGGGCTCGAGGGCCGAGGGCGAACGTCTGCATCGACGCGTTACGCGGGAGGGTCGTCACGACCCTATCTGGGCTGTGAGCGCCGGTGATCGCGGACACTAAAACGACCCCGACGGGACGGCGCACCGGGTCCCCCGATCCGAGCCACGGTCGCCTGCAGGACGCACTGCGCCTGCTCCTGATCGTCGGCCTCGAGGTCGGCGCCTTCGCCGGGTTGGTCAGGCTCGGCTCGGTCTCCAACTGGCGGGTCGACTGGGCGGACTTCTGGTCGTGGTTGCAGTACGCATCGCTCGAGGACGCCCTCGCTGGGATCCTGCGCTGGGTCGCGCTCGTTCTCACCGCCTGGCTCCTGGCGTCGTCCGTGCTCTACATCCTCGCCCGGCTCACCCGGGTCCCCGCGCTCATTCGGGGGACCGGTTGGCTGACCCTGCCGGTCATCAGGGCGGCGGTCGACAAGGCCGTCGTTGTGACGGTCGCCGCGTCCACCGTTATCAGCTCACGCGGCGCAACCGCGTGGGCGCAGCCCGTTGCAGAGCTTCCACGCGCGGTGGCTGCGAGCGCGTCGCCCGCTTTCGAGACGGGAGTCGCGGAGGCGAGCGCAGACACGGCCGGTGCGCCACCTGCGCCACCTCCCGTCGAGCGACTCGATCGCCCACCGCCAGCGGGCCCGGGGATCGCGAGCTCAAAGGATCACCCAGCGCTCGAAGCAGGTGCTGCGTCACTGGTCGAGTTGGCGTCCGCGGGCGAGTGGGAGGTGCGAGCGGGGGACCACCTGTGGGCGATCGCCGCCAACCGGGTCGCCGGCGCGACCGGCCGGCAGCCAGATGACGTCCCGGCCGCCGACGTAGCGCCGTACTGGCGGTCCCTCGTCGACGAGAACCGCTCCCGGTTGCGGTCGGGCCGCCCCGGGCTCATCTACGCCGGGGAGCGCCTTAGCCTTCCTCCTGTCCTGGGTCCTCGGCCCGCTTCCGCCCCTGTCCAGCCGTCCACTTCGTCGTCCCCCGTTCCTTCGCCGCCGGCGGCTGCCCCTGGGGCCTCGACCGCGCCCCCGACCCCGCCTTCTCCTCCCGGCCTCGTCGCGGGCAACCCCTCCGTCGTCGCGCCCCACGCCGAGGCGCGTGGCCACCGCGCCCGAGGCGACGCCCACGACACCGAGACGACGAGCAGCACGCCCGGATGGACGGCGGGCGCAGGACTGATCGGTGCCACAGCCCTGGCGTCGTGGGCCCTCATGGAGGCCCGGCGGCGTCGGTCGCGACGGCTGCGACAGTCGCGGGCAGACCGGCGGTTCCCCTTCCGACCCTCGGCCCCATGACGCACACTGTCCGGGCGAACGCCGATATCGCCGCCGTCGACCGCCTGGAAGCCGCGCTTCGCCATCTGGCCGCCTGCTCGGTTAACCCCCGCCATCGCCCGGCGGCACATCCCAACCAGGGCCAGCTCGGCCGCGTCGAGCATGCCCCACCGACCGTCGCCCTCTGCCCCCAGGTGATCCTGCGCCAGCCGAACAACGACATCGAGGTCTTCCTGGCCGAGCCCGTCGAGGCGGCCGTTGCCCCTTGGGAGTCTCGGGCGGGCGGAGCGATCTGGGCGTTGCCACACGACGTTGACCTCCCCGACCACGCCGGCCCCCCGATGCCCTGCCCCGCCCTGGTGCAGCTGGGGACGTGCGACGACGACGCCGAGCTCTACGTCGACCTGGAGGCGCTCGGGACGCTCGGCCTGGTCGGTCCCCCGGAAGCAGTGCGCCAGATCGCGCGCGCCCTCACGGCCACAGTCGTGGTGTCCCCCGCCGCGCAGCTGTGCCGGGTGCTCACCTATGGGTTCGACCCGTACGGACTGGACGAACAGGCAAGCCCCCGGTTGGTCGCGGGTGCGAGTCTCGACGCCCTTCTCGACGAAGCGGAGGCCACCGCGCGGCCCGTTGCCGAGTCCGTCGCTCAGGAGAACGTGGGGTGGTCGTTCCGACTCCGCTCTCTTTTCCCCGAGGAGGGATGGGAGCCAGCCATCCTGATCGTGGCCGGGGGGCCATGCTCCCCGGAACAGGACCGACGGTTGGCGGCCTTGGGTGGCCGGGGCGGACAGGGTGCAGCTGTGGTGACGGCAGGCTCGACGCCACGCTGGTCCCTCGAGGCCTCTGAGCCAGCCGGGTGGTGGCGGCTCAACCCGCTCGGCATCCTCGTGCGCCCCGTCGGGGTGGCGGGCGAGGAGTTGCGCGAGCTCGCTGCCTTCCTTGCCGACGCGGATGCCGAGCCCGTGCCGGTCGAGGTGACCGCGATGGCCATGACCACCGACGCTGCGTCGGCAGGTCACCGAGCTGACGCTGGTCCGTCGGGTCCGGGGTACCAGGAACGGGACTGGCTCGTGATGGTGCGCCTTCTTGGTCCGGTCGACATCGTCAACCGGGACGGGGTGTCGGAGCAGGGGGACCGAGGCCAGCCGCTCGAGCTGCTGGCCTGGTTGGCGACCCACCGAGGCGTCTCGACGCGTGCCGGAGCGATGGATGCGCTGTGGTCCGGGCGGGCCATCGACCCGCGCACTCTCCGTAACGTCATCAGCGCGGCCCGCCTCCTGCTGCGGAACCTGGCCGGGGAACCTCCCGACGGCGCGCAGTGGATTCCCCTCCGCCAGGAGCGGTTGACCCTCCATCCTCTCGTCGTCACCGACGTCGAACTGCTGCGCGATCGGATGGCGTACGCCAAGGGAGTGGGCCCGGAGGAAGGCGCCGGCGTCCTGACCGAGGGTCTGCGGCTCCTGCGAGGCGTCCCGTTCGAGGGCCAGCAATGGCTGTGGGCTGACGAGGATTACCTCTCGAGCAGCACCGCCGCAGAAGCCGTCGCGATGGCCACTGAGCTGGCGACCCTTCGTCTCCAGTCGGGCGACATCCGGGGTGCCTTGGCGGCCACCGACGTCGGCCTACGGGTCATCCCGCTGCACGACCAGCTCACCGAGCTGTCCATGCAGGCCTGGATCGCGTGCGGCGAGCGCCGAACAGCACTCTCGGTCTACGAGGCATACGAACGGGCGACGGCGGCCCGGGGAGAGGCCATCGCGCCGGAGATTGCTCGTCTGCGCAACGAGCTGCTGCGCGCGATGACGTCCTGAGCCCGCCTGCGTTCAGCGAGCTGCGGACTCGCGAGAGAACGTTCGTCCGGACTTTGCAACCGGCGGCAAGGGGCTGAACTAAGGGCATGGAAGGCACGACAACCGTGACCCGGCGAACTTCTAGTGGCCCGGAGAGCCAGGCACTGTTGTCGTCGAGGAAGTTGGGCCGATGCGACTCATCGTGTGTAGACGTAGCGCCGCTCGAAGCCCAACGCTGAGGACGTGGACGAAGCGGACGGAGTAGGCGAAGAGAGCGACCCAACCGAGCAGCGTCTCGACGGGCTCGAGGCAGAGATCGCCCATCCGCGATTGGGACTGGGAGAGGTCGCGGAGGCGATGGAGGAAGTCGCGAGCTCAAGGGCGAGGCCCAGGAGCGAGTACTTCGAGGAGGACGACTTGAGTACTTGAGCCGTCTGGGAGCCCTCCTGGGTATTTTCCCCGTGGGTGCGCGAAGAAAGGAGGCAACGCCGAACAGCTGGGGGGCGGGGGACCAGTCTCAACGCTGAGGAGCTTTGGGGTGACGTATGCCCCGAACGACGGTCCGCTGCCTACGGCCACGTCCGCGTCGTGACCACTCGACAGCTCTGCTCCGTCGGGTCGAAGGAGGCGATGGTGTCGGCCGAGCTGAGGAGGTCCGCTTCCAGGCCAGCTAGGTCCACGCCATGGGGAGAGACCGGGTGCGTCGTCGACGCCAGCGCGGCCACGTTGAGGTCCGTGGCGCAGTGCTTGATGTCGGCGGCGCTCCCCGACGGAAGCAGAAGGCGGATGTTGTCGATGACGACGAAGTCGATGAGCTCATCCTCCGCCACGGCGAAGATGTCATGGGTGCTGATTGTGGTGCCCACCTCGACGTACAGCGGTAGCTCGGCCAGTCCCGCGGCGGCGGTGCGAAGAGCGGTGCCACTAGGGGCATCACCGGCACCGCCGGGGCCCGTGACGACGTCAGCTAGGCCGACGGCGAACGAGGCAAGCGTCATGTCGAGGGCACAAAACAGCGTCGGCCGCTCGCGGGCGGCGGCGTGGAGGGCGGCTCGCAGGAGGAGCCACGTCGAGCGGAAGCCCGGTGGGCCGATGAGGGCCGTGACGGTGCCGAGGGCGAGGCCTCCGGACGGCTCGTCAAGCTCGCGGATGCCAGTGGGGACAACCGCGCCGACCGAGTCCGAGCGGGAAGCACGGTGGGCGAGCAAAGCGTCGAGGATGTCCGCGGCGCGAGTGAGGCGGGCATCCGATGGTGCAGTGGAGCCGGGCGGGGGCGGCAGGAACTGAAGTGTCATCGCAGTCCTCCTGGAGTCGGTGTTGTTGGAGTCGCCCCGTCGGTTGGGGCAAGGCTGAGGACGAAGGCGAGCTCGTCGACCAGCTCCGCCCACCGGATCGCCGCCGCCGGCTGAGCCCGATACCGTCGAACGACGTGGCCGAGGCGTCCTCCGGCTTGGTGCGCGGCGAGCACGCCGAGGGACGCCCGGACGGCGTGCAGAGCCTCTGCCGATGGCGCGACCCGCTTCTCCGCCACGTTGAGGACGAGCCGCACCGCGCTGTGCAGAGCGACGAGAGAGTCGGCGTCGACGGCAGGCGGAAGCTCCGACCGCTCCAGTTGGGCGAAGGGGAGCTCGAGCTGGGAACCACCGCTTAGGCGGTGTCGATTGGGCATGTTCGAACCCTCCTACGGCCCGATCACGCGCCGCACGGCGCCGATTGCGCCGGCGGGGATGGGAGCGATCTTGACGACATCGCCGGTGTGCGGGGCGACAATCCAGTGGCCGGCGTCGAGCACGAGGCCCACGTGACCGAGGGGTTTGTCGCCCGAGGGGGTGAAAACGAGGTCCCCAGGCCGCAAGGCCTGCCTGCGCCAGTCAACGGGAACACCAATGTGGAACTGCTGGGCCGTCGTGCGAGGGATCCTCACCCCGCCAGCCGCGTAGGCCGCTTGCGTGAGGCCCGAGCAGTCGTAGCTGCCGGGGCCCACGGCGCCCCACACGTAGGGCTTCCCGAGCTGGGCCAGGGCGAACTCGAGGACGGGGGCGACATCCACACCGAGGAGGAGGTCCTTCACCGCCGGCCCGACGTCGCCCCCTGAAGGCGAGCCTGCCCCCGGGGCCATGCCGTACGCCAGCGCCTTGTCCTGGACCGCGGCGACGTAGGCGGCGGAGTTGTTGTACCGGCGCAGGGCGGCGTCGAGGGAGTCGAGCCGGGAGCTCCCGTTGCAGAGGTAGCGCCCAGCGGTGGCGATGGCGTCGAAGGCGTTGTGTGGGTCGGTCACCCCATCGCCGCTGCCGTCGAGCGCCCACGCCCGGAACGTCGACGTAAGGAACTGCATGGGACCGATGGCGTGGTCCCAGCGGGGGTCGCCCGTGTACGCCGTGCTCTCCCGGGTGGCCGGGATGGCCCTCGTTCGGGCCGAGCCGTCGAGGGCGGGTCCGAGGATCGGCGCTTCGGTGTCGCCGGTGCGCGGGTCGACGCCTCGCCACTCGTTCGTGATGGGGTCGAGGCGGACGCGAGCATGGCGCGACTCCACCCAGCCCACCGCGGCCACCACCTGCCAGGGCAGCCCGGCGCAGGCGGGGCTGGCCTGGTAGTGGGACAGGAGGAACTGGGGGATATCGGCGACGGCCGAGGCGCTGGCGGGGCCCGCCGTCGCCGACCCAACACCGGGGACCAGCGCGCTGACGAGCAGGACCGGGAGGGCGACCGCCGTCGCAGTCCCCGTCAGCCAGACGCCGGCGAAGGTCGCACAGGCGCCCTTCATCTGACGGCCACCACGAAGAGGCGGCCGTCGGCAGCCAAGGCGATCGTCACCGTTGTGGCGCAAGGCTCGTCCCGGCCGCCGGCAGCGGTGACGCGGTGGGCGATGCAGGTAACGGTGAGGGTGGCTTGATCCCGGGCGTCGGGGTAGACACCGGTGACGTCGACCGTGGAGGAGATGACCTCGCCGTCGTCCAGCCAGGGCCGGGCCGTGCGCAGCTCGGCGTCGAGGTCGGGCGCCGTGATGTCCGCCACCCCGTCGAGCCATGCGAACGGGGCGTCGCCCGGAGCACGGGTCCACATGGCCGCCACCCATCGCCGGGCGATCGAGGCCAGCGTCGCGTCCTCCATCACACGAGCCGCGCTCGAGTCGGGAAGCCCTGCCCCGAACGGACGGCCCGAGTCGGGCAGCGACCTACGCGCCACGTCTGACGGCTCGAGCGGAAGCCGCCCGTCTCTGGCCGTCAGGCGATGCGCGCCGAGTAGGCCCACGAGACCGGCGAGGGCGACGGCCGTGATCCGCCTCATGTCGGTTGTACGGACCGGCGTGCCGCCTTCAGAGGAACGTCGAGCGGCCCCTTCCGTCCCGGGCGGGTCGGGGCCGGTACCCCGGTACGACAACGGTTGGCGCCCAACCCGGCGCAACCGTCATTCGTTCACGGGAGGGATGCTCGTATGGACGTTGGCTTCGCAACCCGGCTCACCCGCACAGCGCACGCCATGTGGCGGCGCGTCCGACGCCTCGTGCCGCCCGCGGCAGTGACGGTTGTGATCTTCGTGGCCTCGGCCCTGCCGGCGTGGGCGGACGAGGTGAAGGTCGACCCCACCGCGGAGGGGCTCAGCTTCGGCGTGAAGATCCAGAAGATGCTGAACTGGGGCGGCCAGATCGCCCTATGGGCCTCCCTGGCCTCGATCTTGGCCGGCGGCGGGGCGTGGGGCCTGTCCAAGCATTTCGGGAACTACGGCGGCGCGCACAAGGGCATGCAGCTGGTCCTCGGCGGCGCCATCGGCGCCCTTGTGGTGGCCAGCGCCGGGCCGATCGTCAACAGCATGTTCGGCGGCTGAGATGGCTCGGGCCCTCCGCCGCCGGCCGGCCGTCGCCTTGCTCGTGGCGGGCTTGTTCGTCGTGGCCGCTCTGGTCGCCCTGCATGCCGGCGGGGGCTCGTCCCGTGCGCGCGCTGGAGGCGCCCCAGCGGTGCCCGGCGCCGTGGTCGGGCCGTCGGGCGTGCAGCCCTCCACCGCCTCGAAGGCCGACGCCCTCGCGGCCGGTGTCCGCTTCGCCACGCTGATGGCCGAGATGTTCCCCCTCGACTCGGCCGCGGCCCGGGAGACGGTTGAGGAGGTGGCGTCCGACGCCTACCGCCCCGCCCTCACCGCCGCCATCGACGCCGAGCTGGCGCCGTTGCAGCGCCAGGTCGCCGGTCTGGCCGGCCGGCCCATCTACCGCCAGAGCGTGCTGGCCGCCAAGCTCGGCTCCTACGCCCCACCCCGCGCCCAGCTGAGTGCCTGGGTCATGGTCACCGCCGGTCAGGCACAGGTGGACGCCAACGCCATGGCCACCTTCGCCATCGTCACGGTCGACCTCGTCTTCGAGCGCGGTGGTTGGCGCCTGGACCGGACCAGCGAGACGCCCGGCCCGTCGCCGCAGCTGCGCGACGCACCGTCGACCGCGGACGTCCTCACCGCCCGCCTCCAGGGCTTCGCCGATTGGCGCCCAGCGGCATGAGCGCCCGGGCGAAGTCCCGTCGCCGCCGCCTCGTGGTGGCCGTGGCCCTGGCGGTTGCCTCCCTCGGACTGTCCGCCCGCCCGGCCGCCGGCGGTCCCTGCGACGTGCTGCCCTGCCCTCCGGTCGTTGACGACGTCGTCGACACCGCCACGCTGATCCCTGGAGCGGGTGCCGCCGGCAGGGTCATCAGCTCGGTGACCGGCGTGGTGGGCGGGGCGGTGGCCAGCGTGGCCACCGGCATCCTGGACGAGATCGGCGCGGGCATCGCCGATGCCGTGGGCCGCCTCTTCGCCGAGGTGTCGGAGTTCTTCACCGCGTCCTCCAGCCCCGACGTCACTGTTGCCTCCTTTGTGGGAAAGGACGGCGCCTACCACAAGCTGGCGCAGGTCTCCGCCCTCTTGATGGTCCTGTTCATCTTCTTCGGCGTGGTCCAGGGGGCGGTGGCAGGCGACCCGGTCGCCATGATCGGGCGAACGCTGCGCAACGTCCCCCTGGCCGTCCTGGCCGTCTTCGGCTTCCCCTGGGCCGTGGACCAGCTCGTGGGTCTGGTCGACGCCGTGTGCGCCTCGTTGCTGCCGACGGGCGCCACGTTGGGGACCATCGCCAAGGTCTACGCCGTTGACCAGATGCGCTTCGGCGTGCCCGCCATCCTCCTCCTCCTCTTCGTCTTTCTCGCCGGCGTGGCCATCTACGCCGAGCTCGTGGTCCGGGCTGCCTTGGTCACACTGGTGGTGGCCCTCGCCCCGCTGTCGTTCGCGGCCATGGTGTGGCCCGCGGCTCGGGGGGCGGCGCGCAAGGCCGTCGAGCTGGTGGTCGCCCTGGTGCTGTCGAAGTTGGCCATCTGGGTGGCCCTGGCCGTGGGGATCGGCCTGTTCGAGACCCACGCCAGCGCGGCCCTTCCGGGCGGGCAGTCCTGGGGACAGATGATCTCGGGCGCGGCCATCCTCGCCGTGGCCGTATTCGCCCCGTTCGTGGTGTGGCGGCTGATCCCCGTCGTCGAGGCGGCCGCCGTCGCCCACGGCCTGTCCCGGATGCCGAGCCGGGCCGCCATGACCGCTGCCCACACCGCCACGACGCTGCGGTTCCTCGGTGGCCGCGGAGGTGGCAGCCGCGGCGGCGTTCCGAGCGGTGGCGAGGAGCACCCGGCACTGGCCGATCTTCCATCGCGCTCGCTCGGGGTACCGGGCGGCCAAGACGGTGATGGCCCGTCGACGTCGGCCGGTAGTGCCGGCGGGGGGG
>JALYMX010000437.1 GCA_030773495.1 Actinomycetota bacterium
GTGGCCGACAACGGGAGGCCGGCGTGCGGGTTCCACAACCGCAGCCGCCACCGGCCGCCGTAAGCGGAGCGCCTGGGGCGGGGGGTGACGCGCCGCCGTGGCCGACGTTGGACGCCACCTGTCGCGCACATGCAACGAGGCCGGCATCGAGATGGGGCTCGCCGCGCCGCGGTGCGGCGTGTCAACGGCGTCCTTTCGCTGGTGAGATCGAACCCCCAGTGATCCCCCGGCTCGTGTCCGCGTCGGAGCACGGGTACGGGCGATGTGGGCAGAGCGCTACCCGGCAACGTGCCGAGCGCCGGCGACACGGCGACGAGCGGGACGACGAGCCCCTTGAACGGGCATCCGCAGCGCGGTATCTTCCCGCCGAACAGGAGGGGGGGCGGGAGAATGAACCTGCGGCGCATTGTGAGTGCTGTCGCGGTCGTGGCGCTCGTCGCGACCGGTTGTGGAGACGACGACGAGGGCACCGACGCCACGGCGACGACCGAGGGGTCGGAGCAGGCGTCGAGCGAGGTCACGGTCGACGTGGACGCCGACACCGACGATCCGAAGGCCTTTCACCTCGGCTACTTCCCGGGCAACGTCACCGTCAACCCGGGCGACACCGTCGTCTACAGGTCGAACTTCACCGGCGAGCCGCACACCATCACGTTCGGCACCTTCATCAACCCCGCCATCGAGGCGTTCGAGAACGCCACGCCCGAGCAGCTCGCCGCCGACGAACCGCCGCCCGCGTTCGAGCCGCTGCTCAAGTACGCCATGCTGCCCCAGGGCCCCGGAGACGCCAACCAGGTCTCTGCCAACCCCTGCTTCGTCACCACCGGAGACCTCCCCGCCGACACCACCCAGCCGTGCCCCGACCAGGAGCCGGCTCCCTTCACCGGGAAGGAGGTGTTCTACAACTCGGGGTTCCTCCCGGAGGAGGAGGAGTTCGAGGTCAAGCTGGCCGACGACATCGCGCCCGGCACCTACCGAGGCTTTTGCATGCTGCACTTCACGGAGATGATCTCGACGATCACTGTGGTGCCGGAGGGCCAGGACGTGACGTCGGCCGAGGAGGCGCGAGCGCAGGCCGACAAGGAGCTCGCCGCCCTCGCGGCCAAGGCCAAGGAGGCGCAGCAGAAGGCCCAGGCCGCCACGAAGCCGGGCATGGTGCTGGCCGGCGACCCCACTGGCGAGGAGGAGCAGGGCGGCCCGCCCAAGCCGAACACCGCCGTCGGGCTCGCCGAGTTCACCGCCGAGGAGGTCTCGGTGCCCTCGGGCGGGTCCGTCACGTGGACCATAAGCGGCCCGCACTCGGTCACCTTCAACGCCCCCGAGGACGCGCGGGTCATCATCGGGAAGGGGCCCGACGGGCGCACCCACTTGAACGAGAAGGCGGCGACGCCGGCACTGTTCAACGTTCCGCCGCCCCCCGAGGAGGAGCCGGAAGGACCCCCGCCGACCGTCGACCTCGGTCGGTACGACGGCACGGGCTTCGCCAACACGGGGATCCAGTTCGGCGGCTCGTACAAGGTGACCTTCACCAAGCCGGGCACGTACAAGTACATCTGCGTCGTGCACCCCGAGATGGAGGGAACGGTCACGGTCACCTGACCGACGCTCGCGAAGAGGGGTGAGAGGGTCAGGACGCGGCCTCCATGCGCGCTCAGCGCACCGGCCCTCGCGCTCGTCGGCGCCGCCTCGCCGTCGTCCTGCCGCTTGCCTTCCTCGTGCTCGCCGCGCTGCCTCAGACGCCGAACAGGCACGCCCAAGCGGCTGATGCGGCGCCCTCGCCGGCCGTGGCGGACCACGACAGCGCCGATCACGACGGCGCCCACGGGCACGGCGCTCGGTCCGGGCACGAGGCCGCCGAGGGCCTGGTGCTGGGTGCGTCGCAGGACGACGGCAAGGCCGCCAAGACGGGCGGCCGGTGTGCACGAGGGGTGCGGGTGCGCGCCTACGACGTGGCCGCCATCGCCGTCGACATCACCCTGAACCGCTACCTCGACCACGACCCGCAAGGCCGGATGTACGTCCTCGAGCGCGACCTGGGGCGGGTGCGCGACGAAGAGAGCCGGAACGCGGCGGCCCGTACGGCGGGAGCGGAGCCTGCCGTCTCGATCGGCCTGCAGGGCGGCGACGCCATCCAGCCGCTCACCCTGCGGGTGCGCAAAGGGGAGTGCCTGAGGATCAGGCTGCGCAACGGCCTCGCCGACGGCGAGCCGGCGAGCTTCCACCTCCACGGCGCCGGGCTGGTGGTCGCCGGGACGGACCGCCCCGCCGTGGCGTCGGAGCGGCGGGCCATGGCCGCACCGGGCTCGACCGTGTCGTACGAGTGGAGCGTCGGAGCCGACGAGCCCGAGGGCACGCACTACTTCCACAGCCACGGGCGGACGCGGGCCCAGACCGGCCACGGGCTGTTCGGGGCGGTGATCGTCGAGCCCGCCGGCTCCGAGTGGTTCGACCCCGTCACTGGGCACGCCGCCGCCACCGGCTGGGCGGCGGTCGTCCGCACCGCGGAGGGGAGCGACTTTCGCGAGTCCGTCCTCTACTACCACGAGATCGGCGACGAGACGTACCAGTTCCGCGACAAGGCGGGTGCGCTGATCCCCCTGGTCGATCCCATCACGGGCGCGTACCGCCCCGGCGCGCGCGCCCTCAACTACCGCAGCGAGCCGTTCCTGAACCGGCTGGCCCTGCAGCAGTCGGTGATGGGGCGGCCCGACGTTTCGCTCGCCTACAGCTCGTACGCCTTCGGCGACCCCGCCACGCCGGTGCTCCGGAGCTACCTCGGCGACCCGGTCAAGCAACGGGTCGTCCACGCCGGCTCGGAGACGTTCCACGTCCACCACGTCCACGGGGGAGCCGTGCGCTGGAGGCGGCAGGCGAACGTGGAGGACAACCGCGTGGACTCGGGCCTCGACAAGCGCCCCCGCATCCGCGCCGCCGCCTCGGAGCGGACCGACTCGCAGTCCGTGGGGCCGTCGGAGACGTTCGACGTCGAGCACGAGTGCGGGGCGGGCGGCTGCCAGCAGTCGGCCGGTGACTTCATGTACCACTGCCACGTCTCGCAGCACTACTTCGCCGGGATGTGGGGGCTGTGGCGGGTCTACAACACCGCGCAGGACGGCCGGGCGTCGACGGACGCCTTGCCGCCCCTCCTCGAGCTGCCCGACCGCCGTGGCCGGGTGAAGCCGGCGGTTGAGGCGGGCGACCTCGCCGGGACGACGGTGGACTGGTCGGGGCGGTCGTTCCGCATCGAACGCGACGATGTCGCCGAATGGGTGGAGCGCCAACTGCCGCCCCGCGGTGTGCCGCGGGGGTACGACGCCTCGGTCATGGACTGGGCGCGCGAGGGTGACCGTTGGTTGAACGAGCCCGAGACCGACCAGACATGGCCCGGCTACCGGCCGCGCGCCCCGGGCACGAGGCCGCCGCTGACGTTCGACCCCGTCACCGGCAAGCTCGCCTACCCGATGCTCCGGCCGCACCTCGGACGCCGCCCCCCGTTCGCGCCCAACCACGGCCCCGCGCCGTTCCTCGACCCCGTGCCCAACGGGCGGCCGCCGCCGGAGCCCGGTGCGAGCGGCCCCGCCAGCCTGTGCCCGACCGGGACGCGGCCGAAGAGCGTCGCCATCAACGCCGTCCCGGTGCCCGTGACGTTGAACGCGAAGGCGAACGTGGTGGACCCCGGAGGGCAGCTGTTCGTGCTCCGTAAGGAGCGAGACGCGGTCCTGCGCGACAACGAGCGGCGCGTCCCACTCACCATACGGGCGAACGCCGGTGAGAGCTGCGTCGACGTCCTCCTCCGCAGCGAGCTGGAGGACACCGCCGCCGACCCCCTCAGCAAGGTGGACGTGCACATCCACTTCGTGCAGTTCGACGTGCAGGGCAGCGACGGCGTCGACACGGGCTTCAGCTACGAGCAGGCGGTGCGCCCGTTCCGGCTGGAGGGCGAGGTGGTGGCGGCGCCCGCCCGTGCCGGCGCCTCGAGCGTCGTACTGGCCGATGCCGACCGCTTCCAGCCCGGGGCGGTGGTGGGCGTCGGAATGGACCAGGACGAGACGTTCGAGGTCCGCCGCATCGCCGCCGTCTCCGGGGCCACGGTCACCTTCGACGAGCCACTGGCGCATCCCCACGGCGCCGGCGAGGTGGTCAGCGCCGAGTTCGTCCGGTACCGATGGTACCCGGACGTCCAGGTCGGCCCCGCCTTCTTCCACGAGCACGTCAACCCGCTCATCTCCGCCCGCCACGGGCTGTTCGGCGCCCTGGTGGTGGAACCCCCCGGCGCCACCTACCACCATCCCCAGACCGGGGAGGAGCTGGAGAGCGGCGCCATCGCCGACATCCACAGCCGCAGCGCGGTGTCACCCGACGTCGTCGGCAGCTTCCGTGAGCTGGTGATGTACGTGCAGGACGACAACCCCTTGTCACGCGAGGGGAGGTCGACGGGAAGCGCGTTCAACCTGCGCGTCGAGCCGGTGGACCGGCGCGGGCGCGACCCCGCCCTGCGGTTCAGCAGCCGGGCCCACGGCGACCCGGAGACGCCGCTGCTCGAGGCGTACGTCGGCGACCCCGTCGTCGTCCGTACGTTGGTGGGCGCCAACAACGAGGTCCATACGTGGCACCTCGACGGGCACTGGTTCCGTGCCGAGGCGTCGAGCCGAACGTCGGCGCCCAAGAGCACCGCGCACCTCGGCATCTCCGAGCGCTTCGACCTGGTGGTGCCCGCCGCCGGCGGTCCCCAGCGCATGCCGGGCGACTACCTGTACTACAGCGGCCGGACCTTCAAGCTGCGCGAGGGCAGCTGGGGGATCCTGCGCGTCCGCGACCGGTCCGACACCGACGGGCTGCGCAGGCTGCCCGGGCACGAGCAGCCGCCCGAGAGGCCGTCGGCCGTGTGCCCCGACGATGCGCCCGAGAAGCGCTTCGACGTGGCCGCCGTCGAGGCGCAGCTTCCGATGCTGCGGCGCCCGGGGAAGGTGTACGTCCTGGCCGAGGACGAGGCGGCGCTCGCCTCGGGAGTGGTCGCGCCCGAACCGCTGGTGCTCCACGTCAACGTGGGCGACTGCATCCGCGTGGCGCTGGCGAACAGGACAGGCGGCCCCGTCTCGTTCCACGCCGACATGCTCGCCTTCGACCCCGAGGACTCGGCGGGCGTAGCCGCCGGGCGGAACCCCGCCCAGCACGTGGAGCCGGGGGGCCGCCGCACGTACACGTACTACGCCCACCCCGAGGTGGGCGAGACGGTGGCCCTCGTGCGCGACTGGGGCGACGTCCTCGTCAACCCGGGCGCCGGCCTGTACGGCGCCATCGTCGTGGGGCCCCGCGATGCCCGCTTCCTCGACCCCGTGACCGGCTCGGACGCCTCCCGCTCGTCGTCGTGGCGCGTCGACGTGATCCCGTCGTCGGGCGCCGCGTACCGCGACTTCACGCTGCTGTTCCACGACGAGGACGAGGGGCTGGGCAACCACCGGATGCCGTACACCACCGAGGTGCGCGGCACCGTCGGCGTGAACTACACGTCGGCTCCTCTGGCGCCCCGACTGCAGGCCGACCCCGACACCGGCGCGGTGTTCTCGAGCGCCGTGCACGGCGATCCGCCGACGCCGGTGCTCGAGGCCGTGGCCGGTGACCCCGTCCGCCTCCACGTCGTCGCACCGTGGAGCGAGCAGTCGCGGGTGTTCGCCGTGGAGGGCCACCGGTGGCCGGTGGAGGAGCGGCGGCGGGGCTCCGCGCTGGTCAGCTCCGTCAAGCTCGGCGGCCTGGAGGCGCTGACGCTCACGCTCGACGGCGGGGCGGGGGGCCCGGCCCGACTGGCCGGCGACTACCTCTACGGCGACCACCGCGAGCCATACCGCGAGGCCGGGGCGTGGGGCATCCTCAGGGTGAGGTCGTCGCCATCGGCGGGCGCCTCAGCTCCGCTGCGGGCGCTGCCCTGCGCAGGCGCAGCCTGCCCGCGTTACGCCGTGGCCCGGTTCGCGCCGGCGTTCTCGTTGGCAGGATTCGTCACCTTGTTGACGATGGGAGTGGTGGCACGTCGCCGGCGTTCCAGGCATGCCTGAGGGGCCCGGGGAGGGAGGACCGGCAAAGGTGGGCGGGCATGCGGAGAGCGCTCACCAGTCGTACTCCTGTGCCGACAGGTGACCGCACGGCGCGCCCGCCGTCGCAGGGGACTAGTCGTTGCCGCGCAGGATGGCCAGCAGGCGCAGGATCTCGATGTACAGCCAGACGAGGGTCACCATGATGCCGAAGGCGGCGAACCAGCCGTAGCGCTCGGGGACGCCCTGCCGGGCGCTCCTCTCCACCAGGTCGAAGTCGAGGACCAGGTTGAGCGACGCCAGCCCGATGGCCACCAGGCCCACCACGATGCCGAGCGGCCCCTCGCGCAGCCCGAGGCCGCCGGCGGTGAAGAAGCTGGCCACGAAGTTCACCATGATGAGCAGGAAGAACCCGATGGTGGCGCCCACCACCATCTTGGTGAACTGGGGCGTCACCCGGATCTTCCCGCTGCGGTAGAGCCCGAGCATGACGGCGGTCACGCCGGCCGTTCCGGCGACGGCCTGGACGACGATGCCCGGGTAGGTGGCGTTGAAGTACTGGCTGATGCCGCCGAGGAAGACGCCCTCGACGGCGGCGTAGGCCAGGATGAGCCCCGGGCTGGTGCTCTGCTTGAAGATGATCACGAGGGCGAGCACGAGGCCCACCAGGGCGGCGGGAAGGGCCAGGGCGCCGAGGCCCAGGCCCCAGGTGAGCGCGCCGGTGACCACGGCCGTCCCGAGGAGGAGCGCGGTGCGGTTGACCACGTCCTCGACGGTCATGCGCCCGGTATGCAGGGACGTGGCGCTGGGCGCCAGGTACGCCTGCTCGAGCAGGTCGATCTCGTCCGCCCGCTGCCCGCCGCCGCCGAAGGCGGGGCTCCGGGTGAGTGCGGGGTTGTTGCTGCTGCGCACCGGGGCTCCTTGGTTCACGAGGCGGCACGGTTGCCGTCTCGCCTTGCTCTCAAGGATACGGCGGCAGGCGTCGTTGCGCGTCGCGCGGTGCGCGGTGCGCCCTGCTCCTCCTCGCCCTACTCCTGGGGGGGAGCGGCGCTGACGTCGCTCAGCGCGATGCCGGCGTCGTCCGCCGCCTCGTCGGTGGCGGCCAGGTCGCCGAGCGAGAGGATGCCGACGGGGCGGCCGCCCTCCACGACGACGAGGCGGCGGAGGGCGTCCCCGCGCATGGCCTCGGCGGCGGCGTCGAGCGTGTCGTCCGGCGAGACGGTGGTGAGGTCGCGCGTGGCCACCTCGGACACCGGCGTCGAGTTGACGTCGCGGCCCTCGGCCACGGCCCGGACGGCGATGTCCCGGTCGGTGACGATCCCCGTCAGCCGGTCGCCGTCCATCACCAGCACCGGCCCGATGTCGTGGTCGCGCATGAGACGAGCAGCCTCGGTGACCGTGGCGTCCGAGGAGACCGTCACCAGGTCCCTCGACATCACGTCGGCCACCGGCCGCGAGTCCGACACGCCGGCCCTGCCTCCACCGCTCCCACCACGTGCCTGGTCAGCCATGAGGCTCCCTCCTTCTCCCGTTGGTCGACGCCTACCCGCGCTGCCCTCGTGCGTAACCGGCAGCCGCTGCTCGAGGGTGGCGACCGGGGCGAACAGGTCCCCGTCGTCGGCCGCCCGGCGCAGCGCCTCGCCGGGCGAGAAGGTTCGGACGGCGGGGTCACGAGACGACACCGCCCGTTCGACCTCGTCCCAGCGCAGCGGCGTGGAGACGGTCGGGTACGACAGCCCGCGCAGCGAGTACGGCGCGACGGTGGACTTGCCGGCGTCGTTCTGCGACCAGTCGACGAACACCTTTCCCGTGCGCAGCGACCTCGTCATCTTGTCGACCACCTCACCGGGGTGGGCCGCCACCAGGAGGGCGGCCACGGCACGGGCGAACGCCTTCGTGTCCTCGTAGGCGTGGGGGGTGTTCAGGGGCACGTGGACGTGCAGCCCCTTCACCCCGGAGGTCTTGGCCACGGCGGCCAGACCGAGGTCGTCGAGCACGGACCGCAGGCGGAGGGCCACCCGGCAACACTCGGCCATCCCCACGCCGGGCCCCGGGTCGAGGTCGAACACGACCGAACGGGGACGGTCGAGGTCGTCGGCGCGGGCCAGGTACGGGTGCAGCTCGATGGTGCTCAGGTTGGCGGCCCAGACCAACCCGGCCACGTCGTCCAGCACGGCGACGTCGAACACCTTCCCGGTCCTGGCCGGGCGCATCGTCACGGTGCGCAGCCAGTCGGGGTGCGGAGGGACGCGGGTCTGGAAGAAGTGGGGGCCGCTCACGCCTTCGGGGAAGCGGTGCAGCGTCACGGGATGGCCGGCCAAATGGGGCAGGAGCACGGGTGCGACGGCCGTGTAGTAGGCGACGAGCCACCCCTTGGTGAACGCCGTCCCGGGCCACAGCACGCGCTCGGGGCTCGACAACCGCAGCACGCGGCCCTCGACGTTCACGTCCACGGCGGGTGCGGCACCAGCGCCGGCCTGCTCTCGAACTGCTCGAAGGTGCACGAGGCGGCCTCGCGGTCCGGCCGCCACCGCACGAACCGCGCCGGGTGGCGGAAGCGCTGGCCGTCGAGCTGGTCATAGGCGGCCTCGGCGACGAGCTCGGGCGCCAGTGGCACCCAGTCGGGGACCATCGACCCGGGCACCCAGCGGCCCGCCGCTCCCTTGAGGCGGCCCATCGGGCTCCGGGCCACGTTGAACCCGTGCTCCCATGGGTGCCCTTCGAGCGCGACGACGAGGGGGCGCACGTCGGCCAGGAGCTGCCCTCGCTGCTCCTCGGTGAACGACGAGCACACGCCCACGTGGCGCAGCTCGCCGGCCGCCGGGTCGTGCAGCCCGAGGAGCAGTGAGCCCAGGACCGGGCGGTCGTGGGCCCAGCGGAACCCGGCGACCACACAGTCCGCCGTGCGCTCGCGCTTCACCTTCACCATCCCCGGGGGGCGCCGGCCGGGCTGGTAGCGAAGGTCGCGGTGCTTGGCCATCACGCCGTCCACGCCGCCGCCGGCGAAGCCCTCCAGCCAGGCGGCCGCCGTGTGGTAGTTGCTCGTCGAGGCGGTCACCACCAGCGGTGGGCGGGCGCCGGCCAGCAGCCGCTCGAGCGCGACGCGCCGGTCGGCGAAGGCGTCGTCCCGGAGGTCGCGGTCGTCGACGGCGAGGACGTCGAAGGCCATGTACGACGCCGGCGTCTCCCGTGACAGTCGCTCGACCCGGGACGCCGCGGGATGGGTGCGCAGCATCAGCGCGGCGAAGTCGGCGCCGGCCGGCGTGAGGACGAGGATCTCGCCGTCGAGCACGAAACGCTTGGCGGGAAGCGAGGAGAGCGCCTCGACCAGCTCCGGGAAGTAGCGGGCGAACGGGCGCCCGTGGCGGCTGCGCAGGTCCACCTCGGGCCCGTCACGGAAGGCGAGACAGCGGAACCCGTCCCACTTCGGCTCGAACAGGTACCCCTCCTCGGCGGGGAGCGACCGGGCCAGCCGGGCCAGCATCGGCGCCACCGGCGGGAGGACGGGCAGGTCCATAACCCCGTCCCTACCCGCCTCGGCGCCGCCCGCGCCAACCTCAGCGCAGCAGGAGCGGCGCGTCGGCCTCGCGGTCGGGGACGGTGGTGGCCACCTCTTGGTGGAACGCCCCGGATGGGATGAGGCCGCACCCACCGAAGCTGGCCATCACCCGCAGCTGGGCGAGCACGTCCTCGCCGCAGTGCTCCGGCGGCAGCTCCGTCCAGAAGGAGTACCCGCCGGCCCGGCGCAGCTTGTCCACGTCGTACAGCACGCAACCGCCCACCCACGCCACCTTGTAGACGCGCTGGCGGGCCGCCGTGATGGCGAGGCGGCGCTGGACGTGCCAGAGGTTGGCGGCGTTGTGGAGCCGGTGCCGCTGCCACGCCGGGTCGCCGGGGCGCACCTCCTCGGGCGTGACCGGGCCGTCCCACAGCTCGATGTCCTGCTCGTGGGGCCGCACGTCGTCGAGGTAGCTGAGCCCGATCACCGCCGACCCGACGAACCCGCACCGCTCGGCCCGGATGGCACCCAGCATCCGTCCGACCAGGTCGGGCTCGATCAGCACGTCGTCGTCGAGGAACAAGGCGTACGGGGAGCGGGCCCGCGACAGCAGGAACTGGCGATGCTCGGCCAGGCCTCGCCGAGGGAGGTGGCGGTGCAGCTCGACGGCGTTTCCGCGCGCGCCGAGGAGCCGAAGGACGGCCAGCGCCTCGCCGCCCACGCCGGCCTCGGGGTCCTCGCTCTGGTCCGACACCACCACCCTGAGCCCGGCGAGGTCCTGCGCCGCCACCGTGGCCAGGGTGGCGGCCAGCGCCGCCGGCCGCCGGTAGGTGGGGACGAGGACGTCGACGCTCACCCCCGCGCTCACCCTCCGGTCAGTTCCGAGCGCGCCGTCACCCCTCGGATCCGGTCGATGATCCCGCTGGTGGAGCGGTCCTCCATGAACGGCAGGATGCGCACGGCGCCGCCCAGCTGCTCCACCAACGGTGCCTCCGGCAGCGCCTCGTAGGTGTAGTCGCCGCCCTTCACGTACACGTCGGGGCGGATGGCGCGAATCGCCTCGGTGGGGCTGTCGTCCGAGAAGGGGACGATGTAGTCGACGCAGCTGAGGGCGGCCAGGACCTGGGCGCGGTCCTCGAGGGAGTTGATGGGCCGCAGCGGCCCTTTCAGCCGGCGCACGCTGGCGTCGTCGTTGAGCCCCACGATCAGCACGTCGCCCAGCGTCTTGGCCCGGTTCAGGTAGGTGATGTGCCCCCGGTGGAGGATGTCGAAGCAGCCGTTGGTGAACAGGACCCGCCGGCCCTGCCGGCGGTGCATGTCGACGCTGGCGGCGAGGGGCTCCAGGTCCCACAGGTACTTGTCCTTCCCCAGCAGGCGGGCACGGAGGTCGGCGGCGGTGCACACGGCCGTGCGCTCCTTGCCCACCACGATGGCGGCGGCCGCAGCGGCGAGCTC
>JALYMX010000438.1 GCA_030773495.1 Actinomycetota bacterium
CTCAACCAGCCCATCGTCGGCATGGCCCCCACCCCCTCGGGCAACGGCTACTGGCTGGTGGCCTCCGACGGCGGCATCTTCGCCTTCGGCGACGCCCGCTTCCTCGGCTCGACGGGAGCGCTGCGGCTCAACCAACCCGTCGTGGGCATGAGCCCCACGCCGTCGGGAGCGGGCTACTGGCTGGCGGGGGCGGACGGGGGGATCTTCGCCTTCGGCGACGCCCGCTTCCTCGGCTCGCTCGGCGCCACCAGGCTCGCCCAGCCCATCGTCGGCATGGCCGGACTGGGCCGGCCGGGCAGCTGCAACGCCCGCGCAGTGCCGGCCAGCTCCTCGCCGGCGCCACCGGCGGCGTCACCCGCCGCTGCTGCGCCATCCCAGGCGCCGCGTTGTGACCCTTCCTACCCCGGCGTGTGCATCCCGCCGCCGCCTCCCGACCTCGACTGCGGTCACATCTCACAGCGCAACTTCGCGGTGCGCCCTCCCGATCCGCACGGCTTCGACGCCGACGGCGACGGCGTGGGGTGCGAGCGGTAGGGCAACGGCGGCGCTCCACGCTCGCTCGACTCGCCGGTCGTCTCGTGACGGCTTGTCGATGTCATCGCGCGTTCCACACGGTCGTGGCCGGACAGGCGCAAGACCACCCGCGACACGAGCGCGCCGATCCCAGGACCGGATGGCCGAAGGGCCGCTGCGGGACCGCTCGTCCACTACGACCGACTCCCTCGGCCCGTCGCCCACGTGCGCAATGGTGGAGCATGAGCGCTGTCGCCATCTACACCCGGATCTCGTCTGCCGACCGGGAGGAGCAAACGGCCACGGCTCGCCAGGAAGCGGCGTGTCGGGCCCTGGCCGAGCTGCGTGGCTGGGAGGTGGCCGAGGTGTTCGAGGACGTGGACATCTCCGCCTACGCCAAGACGACCAGGCCCTCCTACGAGCGGTTGCTGGCCGCCGTCGACGCCGGCGTCGTGGACGGGGTCGTGGTGTGGAAGCTCGACCGGCTGGTGCGCCGGGTGGCCGAGTTCGAGCGGCTGTGGGCGCGCTGCGAGGCCAAGCAGGTGATGCTGGCCAGCGTCACCGAGCCCATCGACACCAGCAGCGCGCTGGGGCTGGCCATCGTGCGGGTGCTGGTGACCTTCGCCGCGCTCGAGTCGGCGACGATGGGGACACGCATCCGGGCCCAGGCCAAGGCCATGGCCGAGCAGGGGGCGGCGCCGGGGACCCCCGCCTACGGCTACACCAAGGGCTACACCGAGATCGTCCCCGAGGAGGCCAAGGTCATCCGCGAGGCGGCGCGGCGGGTGCTGGCCGGCGAGACCAGCCACCAGATCGTCCTCGACTTCAACCGCCGGGGCATCGCCTCCCCAGGCGGGAAGCGCTGGCGGGAGACCGCCCTCAACGAGCTGTTGTCCGCCCCCCGCCTCAGCGGCCAGCGGGTGTGGCACGGCGAGGTGGTGGCCACCGAGTGCTGGCCCAAGATCCTCTCGGTCGCCCAGACCAAGCGCCTGCGCGTGGTGCTGGCCGACCGCCACCGGGCCCGCCCCGGCAAGCAGGGCAGCTACCTGCTGTCGAGTCTGTGCCGGTGCTCGGAGTGCGGCTGCGGGCTAGCCGCCGCCAGCTCCTACAAAGGCGCCCTGGTCTACCGCTGCAACCCGTCGCCCAACGGCTGCGCCAAGGTGAGCGTCACCGCCGCGAACCTCGAGCCCTACGTCGTCGCCTCCCTGGCCGATCACGTCCGCCGCCTCCCCCTGCGCACCACCGCCCATGAACGACGGGCGGCCAACCGCATCCGTGACCGCAAGGCGCTCGGGGAGCCGGCGCTCGAGGGCCTGCGGCAACTGGCGCGGGACCACTACGTCGACCGGCGCATCACCAGAGCGGAGTACCTGGCCGCGCGCCTCGGGCTGCTGGCCCAGCTGGGCGAGGCGGCCACCGCCGTGGCCGCGAGGAGAGCCGCCCTCCAGCCCGACGAGACCGCCGCCATGCTGGCGCGCTGGGACGGCCTCGACACCGCCGCCCGCCAGGCGCTGCTGCGCCAGGAGATCACCAAGATCACCGTCCGGCCGTCGACGAGCGGGCGGTACTTCGATCCCGCTCGTGTAGCCATCGAGTGGCGACACGACGCCATCGGCGACGGGGCCGCCGCGCCGAACGGCTGGGGCACCGAGGGCCTCGTCGGTACCGCGGAGGCGGCCGAGGCGCTCCGGGTGAGCAGGAGCATGCTCCAGCGCGCCATCAACACCGGCGCCCTCCCGGCCACCCGCCGGGAGGGGCGCTTCCTCATGACCGTCCGCGATCTCGACGCCTGGGCGACCAGCCACCCGACGGAGGCGACGGGTCGGAAGTACCCGACGGGGCACCAGTGGCGCAAGGCGCGTCAGGAAAGGGCCGACCAGGACCAACCGTTGCAGGGGTAGTGCCCCAGTCGCGTCGGGGGGGGGACTGGTGAGCTTTGCCCCGAGCCGGTGGGTCGGTCCCTAACAGGGGCGCGGATGATTGGCGTGTGTTGATGTGCTGGGGGCTCAAGGGTCGTCCAGCTCGGGCGCGCGGGATCACCCGGTTCCGCCGACGGTGATGGTGCCGGGGTCGCCGTTCGCGATGTAGCGGCGGGCGGTGACCGGGCACAACGACAGCTGTCGCCCCGCGTCCTCGGCGGTGACGGCGTCGGGCCGGTGAAACTGGGGCTCGGGTCACCCGCCTCGTAGCTAGCTAAGGGGCTCCAAAGGCGTCGGACTGCGTCGCAACCTCGGCGTCACTGGCGCAACGCCGTCGTCGTCCAGTGCCACATGGGGCAACATCTCGGGGTGGCGGAGGCGCTCACAGTGCTCGAAGCGGCGCAGTGGCTCGGGATCTCGGTCCGCACCCTGAGGAGTCGGATCGCCGCCGGCGAGCTGCGGGCCAGCAACGTCGATGGCTTGGAGAGCGTGCTGGTAGATGACCTGAACACGTGGCTCGAGGCGAGCCGGGTCAAGCCGGGCGACCTCTCGTGGTCTCGCCAGGTGCGCGACCCGGACACGGGCCGGTGGAGCTGGGGAGGCGTCCGCGCCAGGGACCGGACGCCGATCGTCAGCGGCGAGGTGCGTGACGATGGCGTGCGTGCCTCGCCACCCACGCCGAGCACTTCGCCTTGACCCATACGTTTCGCCGCTCGCCCGGGTAGTACCGGCCGTCGAGGCGCTTGGCCACGATGCCCTCCAGCCCCAGGCGTGTGCAGGCGGCGAACAAGTCGGCTCCCGAGCCGGGGTAGCTGGGCGAGATGCACCAGGCGGGACCGACCAGGCGCAGCCCGTCGAGCAGGGCACGGCGCTCCCGGTACGGGTGGGCGGTGACGTCGCCGTCCAGCCACAACAGGTCGAACACCACCAACGTGAGCGGCACGGTCGAGCGTGGCGCCGGGTGGCGGGCCGCCATGCGCCTGCCCAGCCGGTAGAAGCTGGCCGGCGTGCCGGCGTGGGCGACGAGCTCGCCGTCGAGCACGACGGAGCGGTCCTCGAGTTGATCTGCCAGCGCCGCCAGCTCTGGGACGGCGTGTGACACCACTCGGCCGGTCCGGGTGCGCACCTC
>JALYMX010000439.1 GCA_030773495.1 Actinomycetota bacterium
CGGCGGCCAGGTCCCCCACGGTGGCCACGCCCCGCCGGCGCAACCGCTCCTCGGTGGCGGGGCCCACGCCCCACAGCGCCGACACGGGCAGCGGGTGCAGGAAGGCCACTTCGTCACCGGGGCGCACCACGACCACCCCGGTGCCCGGTCGCGGCCCTCGCGGCGTGGCGCGCGGCTTGGCCCGCTCGGAGGCCAGCTTGGCCACCAGCTTGGTCGCGGCCACGCCCACCGAGCACCCGAGGCCGAGCTCGTCGGCGATCCTGGCCCGGACGGCTCGGGCGACCTCGGGGGCGGGCCCGAACAGGCGCCGGGCGCCGGCGACGTCGAGGAAGGCCTCGTCCAGGGCGATCCCCTCGACGAGGGGGGTGAACGAGGCGAAGACCTCGTGGATGCGCCGGCTGTACTCGACGTAGCGGGCCATCTCGCCGTGGACGAACACGGCGTGCGGGCACAGGCGCCGGGCCTGGGCCGTCGGCATGGCCGAGGCCACCCCGTAGGCGCGGGCCTCGTACGAGCACGAGGCGACGACGCCGCGTTCGCCCGTACCGCCGACGATCACGGGACGCCCGGCGAGGGTGGGGTCGCGCCGCACCTCCACCGCGGCGTAGAAGGCGTCCATGTCGACGTGGAGGATGGTGGGCTCCGCGGCCACCGGCCGATTGTGACAGGGTGGCGCCCGGGACCTGTTGGAACAGGAGGTCGGGCGTGCATCGCAACGTGAGAGCCGTGGTCGAGGCGGGGACGCGCCTCGGCGTCGAGGTCCGTCCCCGGGAGTTCCCCGGCGGCACCCGCACCGCCGTCGACGCCGCGCTCACCATCGGCGTCGACCTCGGCCAGATCGTCAAGTCCCTCGTCTTCTGCCTGGACGGCGAGGTGGTCGTCGCCCTGATGAGCGGCAGCAACCTGTGCGACGAGGCCAAGCTGGCCGCCGCCGGGGGTGGGGCCCGCGCCTGGCGGGAGGACGCCGACACGGTGCGGGAGGCGACCGGCTTCGCCGTCGGCGGCGTCCCGCCGTTCGGCCATCGCGAGCCGCTGCGGGTGTTCGTCGACCGTGACCTGCTCGGCTACGAGGAGGTGTGGGCGGCGGCCGGGACGCCCCGCGCCAACTTCCCGATCGCCCCCCAGGCCCTCGTGCGGGCGACGGGCGGCACCGTGTGCGACCTGGCCCGCCACGGCGGCAGCCAGCCGCTCAGCGCCACGCCAGGGCCGCCGCCGCCCGCCTGAGACGGTCCCGCACGCCCCACAGGGTCACCAGCGCCATGGCCTCGGCCGCGATGGTCGCCGACATCTTCGACCGGTCCCGCTCGCGGTCGAGGAACACGATGGGCACCTCGGCCACGGTGGCGCCGTGGCGGGTCACCCGGTAGGCCATCTCGATCAGGAAGCCGTACCCGTTGGCCCGCACCCGGTCGAGGTCGATCTGTCGCAGGATGCTCGCCCGGTAGGCCCGGTACCCGGACGTGGCGTCGTGCAGCGTCAGCCCCAGGGCGGTGGTGGCGTAGCGGTTGCCCCAGCGCGACAGGGCGCGGCGGTGGAGAGGCCAGGCGGGGATGGCGCCACCGGGCACGTACCGGGAGCCCACCACGAGGTCGGCGCCCTCCTCCACGGTGCGGAGCAGGGCGGGGAGGACGGCAGGGTCGTGCGACAGGTCGGCGTCCATGCTCACCACCACGTCGAAGGCCTGGTCCAGCGCCCACGCGAAGCCGGCGCGGCAGGCGGCCCCGAACCCCCGCTTCCCGGTGCGCCGGACCACGGTGACCGCGCCCAGCTCCGCCCCCAGCGCCTCGGCCAGGTCGGCCGTGCCGTCGGGGCTGGCGTCGTCGACGACCACCACCTCGACGAAGGGAGCGGCGGCCCGCACGCGGGGCAGCACCACGGCGATGTTGCCGGCCTCCTGGTAGGTGGGGAGGACGACGGCCGCGCGCACGGGCGCGAAGCATACGATTCGGCTTCGGTGGCGACCCCCGACGAGCGCCCGCTGTCGGCCCTGCCGTCGCGCCGGGCCCGCGCCCTGGCCTTCGCCGCCATCCTCGTGGCCGGCGGGTCGGGCGCCCTGATCGGCTCGGCGTTCGTGCGCCTGCAGTGCGAGGACTGCACCACGGCGACGGGTGTCGGCGCCATCGTGGGCGCGTTGGTCGCCGCCGCCGGCGTGGCCGTGCTGGCCGTGCTCGTGCTGCGGGCCATGGGCGAGTGGCGCCGGCTGGCCGAGGCGGAGCGGGCGGCCGAGCGGGCGGCCGACGACGAGCTCAGCCCGTAAGGCGCAGCAGCCGGAAGCCCTCGGCGTAGGCCACGCCGGCCGTGCGCCCGCCCTCCTCGGCCCGCTGGCGCACCACCTGGCGCAGCCACTCCCCCGTCTCGGTCAGCTGGCTGCGATGGCAGAGCAGGGCCTGGGCCTTGGTGTCGATGGTGGCGGTGATGTCGACCCACGCGTCGGGCTCCAGGGTGCCCGACAGGTACACCACGTCGACCTGGTGGGGAGGCCCGGCGTCGGGGAAGTAGTGGACGCTGGCGGCGGCCGGCGCCACGGCGTCGAGCGCGGCCCACCCCACCTCACGGTGGTCGCGGTGGTTGAAGTAGCGGGACCCGAAGAACACCGCCGTGGGGTCCGGGCACACCACGGCGCTGGGGCGGAGGCGGCGCACCAGGGCCACGAGCTCGGCCCGGAGGGCCGGCGTGTTCTCCAGCTCGCCGTCGGGATGCCCGAGCAGGTGGTGGCCGGCCACGCCGAGCACGGCGGTGGCCGCCGCCACCTCGCCGGCCCGGCGCTCGGCCAGCTCGCCGGGTCGGACGGTGGGGTCCGAGGACCCCTTGTCGCCGGCAGCGCACACGGCGACGTGCACGTCGCTCCCCGCCGCCGCCCACCGAGCGAGCGTGCCCCCGCAGGAGACCTCGGGGTCGTCGGGGTGGGCGTAGACGGCGAGGGCGCTGGCGGGGACGTCGTCAACCGGTCGCACCATGGCGCTTCCTCTCGTCGGCTGGATGGGTCAGGGCTCGATGGGTCAGGGCTCGATGGTCAGGGCTCGATGGTCAGGGCTCGATGGTCAGGGTCAGGGGGCGTCGGCCAGGGCGGCCCGGGCCCGCGCCACCCCGTCGTCGTCGACGTCGTGGTGGGTCACCAGCCGCAGCACGCCCGGCGCGATCGTCCCTCCCGCCACGCCACGGGCCCGGAGGTGCTCGAGGACGGCCGGGGGATCCGGGTGGCGCCAGGTGACGACGTTGGTGTGCACCCGGTCGGGGTCACAGCCGGCCGCCGGCCACCGCTCCGCCACCGCCTCCGCCAGGCGGCGGGCCCGAACGTGGTCCTCGGCCAGGCGCTCGACCATGGTGCGGAGGGCGACCAGCCCGGCGGCGGCGAGCACGCCGGCCTGGCGCCAGGCGCCGCCCAGCCG
>JALYMX010000440.1 GCA_030773495.1 Actinomycetota bacterium
CGCCTCGACCACGTCGGGCTCGACGCCGGGCGCCGGCGCCGGCCGCCCTCCGCCGCCAAGAAGTCGACCAGGAGGAACAGGTGATGGCTCGATCCGACGCGCTCCGCGCACCAACCGCTGGGAGGCCCGCTACCGCGACCCCTAAGGGTCTCAGCCAACGGCGACGTTCGCCCGGAAGTCCGACGCCCAGGCGTTCCTCCCGGCAATGGAGACCGACATGCTGCGAGGGGCGTGGGTCGACCCGGCGCTCGGGAAGGTCCGGTTCTCCGACTTCGTCGAACAGGCCTTCCTGCCTACGCGGACCGGCCTGGAGCTGACCTCGCAGGCGCGGGACCTCAGCTACCTGCGGACGCACATCCTCCCCGTCTTCGGCGACCGCCCCATCGCCAGCATCGACTACGCCGACTGCCAGGCGTGGGTGAACGACCTGGCGACGCGCCGCGCGGCGGCCACCGTGGTAAGGCCGCCCAGATCATGGGCCGGATCATGAAGCTGGCCGTGCGGTCCAGGGTCATCGCCTACAACCCGATGGCGGAGGTGGAGCGGCCGAGGGTCGAGGAGTCGGAGGACGTCTTCCTCACCGCAGCGCAGGTGGAAGCCCTGGCCGACGCGATGGAGAAGGTGGGCCCCGGCTATCGAGCGCTCGTGTGGGTGGGCTGTTACGCCGGCCCCCGCATCGGCGAGCTCGCCGCGCTCCGCTGGACCGACGTCGATCTCGACGCCCGGACGCTGTCGATCTCCCGCAAGGTGGTGGAGGTCTCTGGTCACGGCATGGTCGAGGGCGGCACCAAGACGAATGCGGGCCGGCGCACCGTCACCCTGCCCCGCCGCGTGGTCGCCGAGCTCGAACGCCACCGCGCCCGGTTCCCGCGCGACCCGCTCGTGTTCACTGGTCCCGACGGCGGATAGCTCCGGGCCCAACAACCTGCGGCGCCGGGAGTGGGCCGACGCGGTACGCCTCGCCGGCCTCGACCCCCGCCAACCTTCCACGACATGCGCCACACCGCTGTCTCCCTCTGGGTCGCGAGCGGCGCCTCCGACCTCGAGATCGCCCGGTTCGCCGGCCACCGCTCGTCCTTCTTCACCAAGGACCGCTACGCGCACCTGTTCCGCGAGGCGGGAGCCGGCCTCGCCGACCGGCTCGACGCGCTCATCGACTCGGCGAGAGCGACGGCCGCCGCTCCCATCCCCGGCATCGACGACGAGGAGCTGAGGTGACCGGCCGGACGCGGGACCGGCGAGCGCCGCCGGTACCCTTGAACCGGTGCCCGAACGAGCTGTCCCGCTGTCGAGTGAGGAGTTCGTCGCCCGCCTTCGGGTGGCCGGTCCTCCGACCGACGACGACGTGTCGATCACCCGGGACGGGCGGCGACTGGACAGCAAGGAAGCCGTGCTCGCGTGGCTGGCCGAGGCGGCGGCGGATCGCGCCGCCGGCCGCTGCGCCGAGTTCGATGACCGCTGAGCGGCCTCCGCTCGGCATCGACCGACCCTCGCCACGCTCGACCGCCATCAGGTCGACTTCCTCCTCGTCGGGGGCGTCGCGGCCATCGCCCACGGTGCCCGCCGCCCCACCGCCGATCTGGACTGCCTTGCTCGTCGCACCGCCGGGAACCTCGCCCGCCTGGCGGCGCCATGCGTGAGCTGAACGCCCGCCTCCGGGTCAAGGGTCTCACCGACGCCGAAGCCGCCGAGCTGCCGACGCCGCTCGACGCCGCTCGACGCCGCTCGACGCCGACACGCTCGGGCGGATGCAGATCTCGACGTGGCGTACGGACGCCGGCGACCTCGACGTATTGACCGAGATGGCCGGAGCCGGCGGCCGGCGGCTCCGTTACGCCGACCTGGTCCGACGTGCTGCGGTCCTCCAGGTCGTCGGCATCACCGTGCGCGTGGCCTCGCTGGACGACGTGATCTCGTCGAAGGAGTGGGCCGACCGGCCGAAGGACCGGGATGCTCTGCCGGAGCTCCGGACGCTCGCCTCGGCCCGCCGCGAGGCCGGGCTCAGAGGCGACGGCCGTGCTGAGGGCGCGCCCGAGGCCGGTGGGCAGCCGCCGTCGCCTCGGCGATCATCCGGTCCAGCCGCTCCGTGACCTGGCGGAGGTGCGCCTCCTGAACCTCGGGCGGGGGCTCACGGACGTCGGTGAGCCACACGAACCCGTGACGGCTCACCCGCCGTGGCCACACGCCAGCCGAGCCGGTGCGCCGCCAGCCGCGCCGCCCGGCGCCACCGCTGCGGATCGTCGACCTCCGAGAGCGGCACGTGGAGGCGGCTCATGGGCGGCAGGCCGGCCAGCTGGCGCTCGATCTGGGCGGCCAGCTTCTCCACCCGGTGGCGCTCCAGATCGACGACACGTGCCACCGCTCGGGGCTCCTCCCAGGAACTTCCTGTGGTGCAGATGTGGTGCAGGAGCGCATCCGACCCGTCCGCCTCGGTGCCGTTGACTCCCTTTTACCCCTCTGACCTGGGCTTTCGCGGTGGGCGTAACAGGACTCGAACCTGTGACCTCAGCCGTGTGAAGGCTCGTTCTTGGCCCCGTTTTGTCCCTCTGACCTGCGGCTTCGCGACGACGGACCCGGGTTAGTCCGTCGCTAGTCCGTGGGGGATCACTCCGCCTTCCTGATGGCGACGACCTCGGCGTCGGCCTCGGGTGCCACGATGAGCGCCCCCAGCCGGTCCGCCACCTCGTCCTCGGCCTCGGGGAACAAGTGCCCGTAGCGGTCGAGGCAGAAGCTGACGCTCGTGTGCCCGAGCCGCCGGGCGACCTCGAGCGGCTTGGCCCCGGAGGCGACGGCGAGGGCGGCCCCGGTGTGGCGCAGGTCGTGGACGCGGAACGGCTCGACGCCGGCCGCTGCCACCGCCGGGTTCCAGAAGCGCCGGCGCCACGAGGCGAGGCGGATGGGCCCGCCGCCGGGGGCGGTGAATACCAGCTCGGCGCCGCTCCAGCGCTCCATGTGGGCCACGAGCTCGGCCATGATCGGCGCCGGCAGGCTGACGCTTCGCCGCCCGGCGTTGGTCTTGGCGCCCGCCCGGTGGACGAGGCGCCCGCTCACCTCCGTGATCGTCTCCACCACGGCCACCTTGCGGCGCAGGGGGTCGACGCTGGCCCGGCGCAGGGCCACTAGCTCCCCCGCCCGCAGCCCGCCCCAGGCGCCCACGAGCACCAGCGCCCGGTAGCGGGGGTGGATGGCGTCGGCCAGCCGTGCGACCTCGGCCGGGGAGAGGAACCGCTGCTCCTCGCGCTCCACCTTGGGCAGGCGCACCCCGGCGCAGGGGTTGGTGGCGATCCTCTTGTCGAGCACGGCGGCAGCGGCGATCTTGTTGAGGATCTGGAACGCCTTCACCACCGTGGCCGGCGCCAGTCCCCGCTCGGTGAGCCCCGCCACCCACGCCTGCACCATGGAGTGCGACAGCGACCCGAGCGGGGCGTCACCGAAGGCGGGGAGGATGTAGCGGTTCACGTAGCCCTTGTCCCGCTCACGGGTGGACTCGCGGTTGTCTTGGGTCTGCGCCCACCAGCGGGTGACCCACTCCCCCGTCGCCATCCGGGCCAGCGACGGGTTGAGCCAGTCGCCCCGGCGCACGGCCGCCTCCTGGTCGGCGCCCCACCGCCGGGCCTCCGCCGACTTGGCGAAAGTGCGGGAGTGCTCCCGCCCATCGGCGCCGATGTAGACGGCGAGCCACTTCTCACCGCGCTTCTTGACGTGTGCCATGAGCTATCTCGCCTTCTTCTTGGTGGTCGCTGAACTGGGACGGCCGGGCGTCGTGGCGGGCAACAGGCCGAGCCGGCGAGCCTGGGCGACCCACTTGGTCGCCGTGGAGTGAGAGACCTTGAAGTGGTTCTTGACCGCCTCGGTGGGACGAGGACGGGGCGACTTCGCCGCGTCGGCGTAGACGGCCGCCACCTCGGCGAAGTGCTCGCGGTCGGCTCCGCTCTTGCGCCGCTTCGGGGCGTACACGTCGGGCTGGGCGAGGATCTGCCCTGCCGTGGCGAGCACCTTCGCCGGGTCGCCCTTGGTCTTGACCTTGCCGGCGGCGATGTCGGCCACGGCCTGCGCGCTGAGCTCGTTCGCCTTGGCCTCCTGCCGGCGCTGGAGCTCCCACAAGGCGTCGAGCACCGACGCCAGCGGAATGGTCCGCAGGTCGGTGCTCTTGATCCCCTCGGGCCGGCGCCCCTTGACGACCACGAGGTTGTCGCGGTCGTCGTTCTCGGCTGGGAACACGCCCTTCCACACCTCGAGGCCGACGCACTCAGGGCGACCGTCGATCTCGCTCCAGTGGGCGACGACGTACCAGGGGCCACGGGCGGGATCAGGCCAGAAGATCCCGTCGTCTGTGATGTTGGTCCGTCGCAGCTGGGGCACGCGGTCACGGTACCGCATCGGCTAGGTGCTGGTCAAGCGCCGGTCACTGTGCACCACCTAGTACGTCCACGGGCAGGCCGTCCTAGGAGCAAAATTGTCAGAAAATGGGTGTGGCCAAGGGCTGGCCGACGCCTAACCTATGCGCCACACTCCTCCCATGAAGTCAGTTGCCGCTGAGTTGGCGTGGGTGCGGGCCATGTGCCTCTCAGGTGAGGCCCGGGAGTTGCGCCAGGCGAACCACGTCTCGCTCTCCGAGGTGGGCACTGATGTCGGCGGGGAGCGCCCGTTGTCGGCGACCACGGTGCAGCGGTGGGAGACAGGCAAGCGACTCCCCCGCGGCGACCAGGCCCTCGCCTACGCAGCGGTGCTCCGCCGGCTGCGTAGGGCCGCCCGCAGGGTTCCGGCATGATCCTCCTCACCCTCGACGAGCTGGCGGCGATGCTCCAGAAGTCGCCCACTGCCGTGCGCCGGATGAGGGAGCGGCGGCAGCTCCCGCCCGCCGTCGTGCTCGGCGACCGCTCAGTCCGTTGGATCGAGGCCGACGTGGTCCGCTGGCTCGAGGCCCGCCGGGAGGTACCGCCCGACGTTGTGCCAATCAAGCGTGGGCGGCCCAGGAAGACGAGCACGAGCACCGGGTGGCGGATCTCGTGACCGAGCCCCTGTCGCACGTCGAGCTGCTGTTGGTCGAGGTCGGCGTGCTCGCGCGCACGGTCCCCATCGCCGAGTGGACGTTCGCCGCGGAGCACCTGGCGGAGCGCGAGGGAGCGGCGGTACTCGAGGAACTGGTGACCCTCGCCGTCGACCCGCCCGGGCCGGGCGGCGCTCGCATGGGCATCGTGGCCCTGGCCATCGCCGCTCGGGACCGAGCCCGGCGGATGGTGCCGGCGTCTGCCGAGGCCGGCGCCCGTGGAGGCGTGGTCGTCGATCCGGGCGTGATCGCCGAGCTCGACCGCTTGTTCGCCGATCCCGACGTGAACTTCTGAACGACTGAGGGCGCCCCCGCAGGGACGCCCTCGTCAACCTTCCCCCAAGCGAAGGAGAAGCAGTTGTCCGCAGAGTACAGGGTGTCGTGGAAGCGGACGGCGTGGCGGGAGACCACGTGGCCGCACCGCAAGGTGTTCAGCACCCTGGCCGCGGCGCTGCGCTTCGTGGAGAAGCTGCGCGCCGACGAGCCGAAATACGGGCCGCTGGCGTTCGTGCGCATCGACCGGCGGGCGGTCGCCCGATGGCTGCCATGGGGCGACGGGTGACCCCCGACCCTGTCCACCGTGTCGCCCGACGCCCCATCCCTCGTCGCGTACCCCAGCGGGTCGAGTTCTTCGAGGCGCTGTGGGAGGCCATCGAGCACGACGCCTTGGCCACGGTCGACGAACTACGGGCCGATGGATGGACCGAGGCCGGCATCGCTTGCTGCATGACGAACTACCGCGAGTGGATCACGGGCAACGTCGCCGTCGCCGTGGAGCTCGCCCGCATCGCCGGCGGCGTGGCGGCATGACCGGCTACGTGGCCGAGCTCGGCCCGGAGGGCTACCTCCCGCACGCTCTCGCCTACGCCGAGGCCCGCTGGGCCGTGTTCCCCCTGGCGCCCCGGTCCAAGGTGCCGCTCATCTCGGCGGCCGAGGGCGGCCACGGGCACCTCGACGGCACCACCGACGTCGAGCAGGTACGCCGGTGGTGGGAGCGCCACCCGCTCGCCAACATCGGCACTCGGGTGCCCGACGGCCAGGTGGTCATCGACGTCGACCCGCGCCACGGCGGTTTTGAGTCCCTCGAGGCGCTCGAGCGGCGCTTAGGGCCGCTGGACCCGACGCTCACCTCCTGGACGGGATCGGGCGGGGTCCACCTGTTCTACGGCCACCCCGGCGGGGAGCTGCGCCAGGCGGCACACAAGCTCGGGCCCGGCGTCGACGTGAAGGTGGGCGGCAAGGGCTACGTGGTGCTCCCGCCCTCGATGCACCCCAACGGGCGGCTCTATCAGTGGTGCCCGACCATGCGCTCGGTGTGTCCGCTGCCGGAGGCCCTGGCCGCCCTCCTGCGCCCGCCGGCACCGCCCGCCATGCCGCGGCAGCGGGTTGTAGCGGTACCGGGCGCCTACGGCCGGGCCGCCCTCGAGGTCGAGGCGGCTGCCGTCCGGGCGGCACTGAGGGGCACGAGGAACGACACCCTCAACCGGGCCAGCTTCGCCCTCGGCCAGCTCGTCGCCGGCGGGGAGCTGCCCCTGCGGGAGACGGTCGAGGCCCTGTTCGACGCTGGTCGGGCCGCCGGGCTCGGCGACGTGGAGTGCGAGAAGACCATCACCTCCGGCATGAAGGCCGGCATGGCGGTTCCACGGGGGGCGCGGCCATGACCCTGGCGGGCGAGCGCATCCTCGAGCAGCTACCGGCGGTGAACGACCCCGCCGAGGCTGACGACGATCGGGACCTGTTGCGCCTGGCCATCCGGGGCGCCGGGCGCAGGGCCCGGGTCGACGGCGCCAGCTTCATCCTCGACGCCCCGGCCGAGGTGGTGCCCGTGTGGGGCGAGGACGACAACGTGCTGTGGGCCAGCGGCGAGCCTGCGCTCATCAACGGGCCCACCGGCGTGGGCAAGACCACCCTGGCGCAACAGGTCGTCCTCGGCCGCCTGGGGCTGCGCTGCGAGGTGCTCGGCTACCCCGTGGCTCCCGATGACCGCCGCGTGCTGTACCTGGCGTGCGACCGGCCGGCGCAGGCGGCCCGGAGCATGGCCCGCATGGTGGGCGAGGAGGACCGGGAGGTGCTCGCCGAGCGCCTCGTCGTGTGGCGGGGCCCGCTGCCCGGCGACATCGTGAAGAAGCCGGCCCTGCTCGCCACGCTGGCCGACGACACCGGCGCCGGCACGGTGGTGGTCGACTCGCTCAAAGACGTCGCCCCCAGGCTGTCCGAGGACGAGACGGGCCAGCGGGTGAACGAGGCGTTCCAACTGCTGGTGGCCGAGGGCGTCCAGGCGCTCGGGCTCCACCACCAGCGCAAGGCGCAGGCCGGCGGCGGCAAGCCCAAGGCGCTGGCCGACGTGTACGGCTCGACGTGGATCACCGCCGGCATGGGCAGCGTCATGGTGCTGTGGGGCGAGGCCGGCGACGCCATCGTCGAGCTGTCCCACCTCAAGCAGCCGGTGGAGACGGTGGGGCCGCTCATGGTGGTGCACGACCACCGGGCGGGCAGCACCACCGTGCAGGCCGGCGTCGACCTGTACGAGCTCGTGCGGGTGTCCAACGGGCTCACGCCGACCAAGGCGGCCGAGGCGCTGTTCTCCACGCTCAAGCCGGCGCCCAACGAGGTGGAGAAGGCCCGGCGTCGTCTGGACGCCCTCGTGCGCAAGGGCCTGGTGCATCGAGTCGACCACGGGCCCGCCCAAGCCGGCGGTCCGAAGCGAGTCCTCTACTACCTCACGAGCCTGCTGGACGAGGCGTCGTGAGCACTCACGGGAGCACTCACGCACCCCTTTTTGGGAAGGGCACTCCCGCAGCACTCACGGCATTCACGCCATCCTGCATAAGCGCAGGTCAGAGCACTCACGGGAGCACTCACGGCACTCACGCACCGAGCACTCACGCTCACGCCGCTTCCTATAGAAGCGTGAGTGGTGCCCGTGAGGGGGCCAAAACACCCTGGCTAGAGCTCTCGCTCCCTCGCCGCACCCTCAGCACCATCTCCCCGAGATCGGGTCGCGTGGTGGGAAGAACGGTGGCAGTTCGGTGTATAGCGATGGCGCATCGGCGGCAACCCCACAATCGCCACGGACCAGCGACGGACTCGAGATGCCGGCGGCCCCCTTCTGCGCACGAACATGCAGGTCAGGAGGGGGGTGGGGTGCGGTGACCTCAGCCTTGGCAGGGCGGAGGGCGCCAGCGGTGACGGCTTGGCCGGCGAGGCGAGGCGGACGGACGCGAACCCGGGCATTGCCGGAGGTGGGGGACCCAGGGAGGGAGGTACCCCCGCCCGCTCTCCCCGAAAGTATCCCGCAGGTATCGGGCCATTTCTTGCGAATAGGCGCCGGAAACCCCCCGGATACCAGATTTTACCAGTACACTCTGCCCCGTGGGACGCACCATCGCCCCGGCACGCTGGGAGAGGGCCATCGAGATGTTCCGCGTCGGCTACTCCCGCACGGCCGTCTCCCGCGAGACGGGCATCTCCGAGCCCGCCCTGCGCTCGTTCCTGCGCGGCGACCCCAGGTCCTCCGGCGTGCAGTGGCTGGCCCTCAAGCGCCGCCTCGGCGAGGAGAAGGCCCCGACGTGACCCTCGTGGTCGGCCTCAGCGAGGTCGCCGGGCGGCTGGGCAAGACCCGTGGCGAGGCCGCCCGCCTGCACGCCCGGGGCGCCATGTCGCCGCCCGACTGGCTGGTGGACGGCGGGCCGGCGTGGCGGTGGTCGACCATCGAGCGCTGGGCGCTGGCGACGAACCGGCCGCTGCGCATCGTTCCCCGCAAGAGGAGGAGCGCATGACCGAGTACGACGAGGTGACCATCCGCATCCGCCGGGACATCCCCCCGGGCCTACGCGACTCCCTGCTGGAGCAGCTGGCGCCCCGTGTCGACCCCGTGGTCGGCAACATCGCCGACGCCCAGCGTGTCGGCGAGCAGGAGGCCCGCTCGTGAGCATGATCGGCCCCGACGACGACGACATCGGCCCGGACGACGACGGCGCCTACACCGCCACCCCCGACGGCGTGGCCGCCGAGCTGGAGGAGCTGCGCCGGGAGAACGCCGCCCTGCGAGCCCAGGTGGGCACCGCCCCGCCCAGGCCCGTCGACCTCCCGAGCCGCCTCCGGGCCGCCTCCTCGTCCGAGGAGATACAGGCCCTCATCGACGCCCACAACGCCCAGGTGCTCGCCGCCAACCCGCCCCCTCCCCCACAGGAGATCGACCGCGAGGCCGTCAACGCCCGCATCGCCGCCGCGCAGACCCCCGACGAGGTGATGGCCGTCGTCATGGCGTCGGGCCTGCCCAACACGCTCAGCGCCCCTATCGACGACGAGTACTGATGACCACCCGCCTCGTGTTCGTCCCGCCCGTCACCGTGCACCGCGTCGGCGGGAAGTGGGCTCAGGTCGCCCTCGAACGCGGGACGGTGCCGCTCACGGCGCTGACGTCGGCCGACCCCGCGCCCCCGGGGGAGCTCGGCGGCCAGGCCGGGAGGCTGGTGTTCCTGAAGGGCCACCGCTATGAGGTGTCGCCCGCCCTCGCCAAGGAACTGGCCGGCGTGCGGGTGCGCTACACCACGCCGGTGTTCCTGGGTGGCCGTGAGGAGACCCGGGGCAGGGTGGCCGACCTCAAGGACTGGGTCACCCGCGAGGAGTTGCCCGAGGCAGTGACGACCCGCACCCATCGCCGGCCCGCGCCGTTCGGCGCCGGCCAGCAGGCCGTCATCGACCGCCTCGAGGCCCGCGTCGCCGAGCTCGAGGCCGAGCGCCACCCCGAGGGGGTGGCCTAGTGGGCGCCGACTTCGGGTCGGTGTTCGGCGAGCGCCCGCCGCCGAGCCTCGACGTGCGCATGGCCGAGGTGGCCGAGAGCCTCGAGGCTCTGATCGAGCTGTTGAAGGCCCGCCTCGTCCCCGGTGACGACACGCCCAGGCCAGCGACGGTCCGCCGGCCCGATCCCGCCGAGATGGTCAACGCCGTGGCCGGCCTCAAGGGCTCGGCCAGCGCCGCCGAGATCGCCGACGCCCTGCTGCCCCTGATCGCCCCCGAGGCGGCCACGCCCGAGAACAGCCTGCTGGCCACCCTCCAGAAGCTGAACACCAAGCTCGACGCCCTGGACTTCCGCTTAAAAGGCGTGGGCGGGGACAAGGCGTTCGGTTCGGGCGGGCAGGTGAGCGTGAACACCGACGCCCCGTTCATGATCCGCGACCGCAGCACCGACGCCAACCGCCTGCACGTGGACGGCGACGGGCGGATCGCGCTGAACAACCCCTTCGCCACCGAGGCGTCCCTCGCCACGCTCCGCGACCGTGACTTCGCCACCCAGGCCACCCTCGCCACCCGCGCCAGCGAGGCCACCCTCGCCACCGTGGCCGGCTCCGTCGACACCGTCGAGGCCCTCCTCGCCGACGTGCTCGCCGAGCTGCGCCGCCGCCCGGTGCACAAGGTGGCCACCGCGCTCGTGGCCGCTGTGGCCGGCGGCGCCTACGCCACCATCGTCGACTTCACCCCGGCCGTGCCCATCACCATCACCGGCTACAACTGCGACTTCCGCACCCTCGCCAACGCCCGCTACCGGATGCGCCTGACGCTCGGTGGCACGGCCGACGCCAACGTCGTGCACGGCGAGGAGCTCACCACCGACGCCAACTCGTGGACGCCGCTGCACCTGTCGGTGGCAGCAGGCCAGCAACTGCGAGTGCAGGCGTTCCACGCCGAGCTGGCCGGCCAGGACATCCGGGCCACCATCGACTACTTCGAGTCGCCGTGAGCCACCTCGACGACGCCATCGAGGCAGGCCCACCCCCCGCCGATGCCGACGCCAAGGCGCCCCGCCCCATCGGCGTGCCGCCCGGCTACGTGGCTCCCGGCCAGCGGGTGCCCGTCCCCCGCCAGCGGACGTTCGGGCCCAGCAGGTACCAAACGCCGCCCGTCGAGCCCCGCTATCACGAGGGCCACGACTACCTGCCGGCCACCTTGTCGGTCGAGGACCGTGCCGCGCTCCAGCGGGCCATGCTCGCTGCCGGCGTGTACGACCGCAACGACCGGGTGCGCATCGGGCTGTGGGACGACACGTCCCGCCAGGCGTACCGCCGGGTGCTCGAGTTGGCCAACGCCAGCGGCATGGACGTGGGAGGCGCCCTCAACGCCTGGGCGAGGATGCCGCCGGCCGAGGACACCGTGATGCGCAAGCCGCTGACGGTGCGGGTGGCCAACCCCGCCGACCTGCGCCAGGTGATGCGCACGGCCAGCCGGCGCACCATGGGCCGCTACGCCAGCGACGAGGAGACCGAGGCGTTCGTGAGCGCCTTTCAGGCCGCCCAGGCCCAGGCCCAGCGAGCGGAGTACGCCCTCGACGAGACGGGCGGGGTGGTCACCGCGCCGCCCGACCCCGCGACCTTCGCCGAGCAGCGCATCCGCGAGCTGTACCCCGCGGAGGCTTTCGCCGCGGACCTCGCCGACACGGGGGCCGAGTTTTTCGACCTGCTCGACTCCATCGGGGGCGGGTGAGCTTGACGTGAGCCCTCACGGCGGCAGACGACGCGGGACGCAAGGCCGGCAGTACCCGAACCGCTCCGACCTACGGGAGAACGCCGTGCCCCCTCAGTCCAAGCCCCTGCCCGTCCAGACCGCCCCGTCGCAGGGCTACGGCGAGCGTGTGGCGCAGGAGCGGGCGCAGCAGGCCGTCCCCCTCGCCCCGCCGCCCTCAGCGCCCTCCCAGGGGCCACGGGAGCCACGACGGGGGCCTCTGTCGTGGCCCGGCATGCCTCCCATCGTCCCTCTCGACACCCCTACGCAGCGCCCTGAGGAGCCGCTTACCAGTGGCATCGCCTCCGGCCCCGGCCCCGGCCCCGAGGCGCTGTGGCCCGGCGGGCGTCCACCCCGCAGCGACGACCGCCTCGCTGACGAGTTGCACTTCGTGTTCGCGCGCTACCCCTCGGAGGTGCTGCGCGAGATGCTCGAGGAGCTGTGACCGAGCGGGGAGCGCGTCTGTTCGACGACCCCGACGACGAGGCGCGCGTCTTCGCCGAGCTGGAGCGCCGGCGCACGGACCGCCAGACGCATGCCGCCATGGCGAGTTCGATCTCCAGAGACGTGGTGCGGCGCATGGAGGCGACACGCCAGCGCTACCCGTGGATGCCGCCCCAGGCCACCCTCGCCCTGGCCCGGGCCGGGCACGGCCCCGACTCGCTGGTGACCGCCACCGCCGGCGTGGCCGCCGCCAAGCGCAAGGCCAAGAAGGGCGGGTTCTCCATCGGCGACGTGGTGAAGGCCGGCGCCCGTGGAGTGGCCGGGGCGGTGGACTTCGTGGTCCCCGAGGCCGTGGAGGACGCCGCCGGGTGGACGCGCCGTCAGGCGGCCGGCGTGGCCCGCCCGGCCATCCGAGGCGTCCTCACCGTCGCCTCGGCAGGGGGCGAGACGGTGGCGGGCTCGTTCCGCGACATCGCGCAGACCGTGCGGGAGGAGGGCGTGGTCGAGGGCCTGCTGTTCGGGGGCAACCCCATGGAGGCCGCCGCCGACACCCAGGCCGGCATCGTCGCCGAGCAGCTGCAGCGGGGCGAGGCCGTCGACCAGGGCTCGGGCTACCTCCCCGCCGGCGAGGTGCACGCTGAGCAGGCCCGCAGGGCGCGGGAGTTCGGCACGATCGACGGCCACGCCATCACGCCGGGGCGCCTGCTGGCCAGCACCTTCACCGAGCCAGGCACCCGCCCGTTCACGGTGCTGTCGGGGCTCACCGACGCCGCCATCGCCATCAAGGCCGACCCCGCCGCCCTCGCCACGGCCCGCAGCGCCCAGGCCCGCAAGGCGGCCAAGCTGTTCACGCCGAGCCCCGCGGCCGAGGCCGCCGGCGCCGTCAACGCCACCAGGAAGACCGTCCTGCCCGCCCAGGTGCAGGCGTGGCTCGACTCCACCGAGGGCCGCGGCGTCACCGAGTACCTGGCCGGCGAGACGAACTTCCAGCGGGCGTGGGAGAACACCAACAAGAAGATCCCCGTGCAGGTGCTCACCCGCCTGGTCGACACCGACGACCCGGCCGAGGTGCGGCGCATCCTCGGCCCCGAGCTCGGCCTGTCGGTGAGGGAGAAGCCGGCCGTGGGCGGCTTCGGCGTCACCGTGCGCCGCCACCTGTCGGGCGTGCGCCTGGCCCAGCACATGCCCGGCCCCCACATCGACCTCGACGACATCGACGACGCCGTGGAGCAACTGGACCGGGTGCAGCGAAACGCCCGCCTCTCCGCCGAGCAGATCGCAGCCAACAACGAGGCCATGGCCCGGAGCACCGGGCGCGCCGGTGCGTTCCGGGTGGTCACCGACGTCATGGCCGACGTCGCCGCCAAGGTGGCCGAGGAGACGGGCGGTGGCGCCGAGGCCGCTCGTCGGGCCCGGGAGATGACCAAGCTGTTCCGCGACCAAGAGCGCAGCCTGACGCGCTACTTCGTGGACGAGATCGGCGAGAACGCCCACGTGCCCGGCGCCGTGATCGACGGCAACGGCGTGCCGTTGCCCACCCCGCACCTGTTCAGCGAGTACATCAACCGCACCATCCCCCTGCCCGACGTGCGCGACATCCGCCGGGCCACCTCCCGGCTGGGGCGCATCATGGCCAACCCCGCCATAGAGATCCCCACGTCGGTGGTCGACTCGTTCATGGCCAACGCCTGGCGACCTCTCGCGCTGTTGCGCGGCGCCTGGACCGTGCGCGTAATCGGCGAAGAGGCTGTTCGCCAGGCTGCCGCCGGGCTCGACTCCATCGTGAACCATCCCCTCTCGGCCATCGCCTGGGCCACCGGGCGCAAGGGGAGCCTGACCATGAAGGGCTCGACCTTCGCCGACGACGCGGCGGCGGCCGACGACCTCGACGACTACGCCCGCTCGCTCAACCGGGGCAGCGCCGGGTGGCGCGACAAGCCGGGCACGGTGGCCACCCGCTACCGCACGCTGTACCGCCGGGGCGAGGGCCGCTACGCCCGCTCGTGGGCCGAGGAGGTAGCCCAGCTCGCGTCCGACCCCATCGGCCGGCGTGTGGCCCTCGGCCGCCTCGCTGACGGGGACTCGACGCCCAACCCCCTGCCCGGCCTCGACGGCGTGAAGGACTGGTTCTTCGACGGCGCCGGGCGCACCTTCCGCGAGCAGATGGCCGAGTCCAAGCCGGCGCTGCTGGAGCGGGCCGACGCCGACGCCTACATCGACTCCGTGGCGCGTCGCATCCGGGTGAAGACGCACGGCGCCCCCGAGCTGGTGGACGCCATCGCCACGGGCCGGCTGGGCGACCAGGCCCTGCGCGACGGCGACACGGTGTCGAAGGCGCTGGTGGACCACGTCGGGCGCCTGGCCGACCAGGGCATCGGCCCCGAGATCGTCAAGGGGGACGTGACGGTGGCCGTGGGCAACCGCCTCGACCGGGCACGGGAGGCCCGGGAGCGGGCGGTGGAGTCCATGTTCTCCTTCCTCATGTCGAAGCCCTCGAACTGGCTCAGCCGGAGTCCGAGCCATCGTCAGGCGTACTGGCAACGCGCCGAGGAGCTGCTGCCGCAGATGACGCCGGCGGCGCAGGCCAAGGCCCTGGCGAACGCCAAGGCGGCCAAGCTGGGCAAGGAGCGGCTGGCGGCGCTGCAGCGTGCCGCCAAGGCGGGCAGTGGCGACCTCGAGCTGGCCGACGCCGACCTGCTGGCCAAGGCCCACGGCCTGGAGTTCACCAAGAAGCTCCTCTACGACCAGACCGAGAAGCGCCAGTGGGCCGACATCGCCCGAAATATTTTCCCCTTCGCATCGGCTTGGGCGGAGGTGGGAGGGAGATGGGCTCGCCTCGGGTACGAGCGCCCGCAGAACATCCGCCGGGCGCAGCAGGTGGTGGAGGGGGCCAGAGGTGCCGGCGTGTTCTACCGGGACCCGCAGTCCAAGGAGGAGCGCTTCGCCTTCCCCGGCTCGCGGTTCGTGTCCTCGGCCCTGCTCGGCGTGCCCATCCCCCTCGAGGGCTCCGTGGCCGGCCTGTCGTTCTTCGGGCAGAACTTCCTCATGCCCGGCTTCGGGCCCATGGTGCAGGTGCCGGCGGGGTGGCTCATCCCCGACCGCCCCGAGTGGGACGACGTGAAGGAGTGGGTGCTGCCCTACGGCGAGCGGGACACCTCGGAGGGGTTCTTGGAGTCCTTCCTCCCCCCCTGGTTCCAGAAGGTGCGCACAGCCCTTGCCGATCCCGAATCCGACCGGGTGCTGGGCAACGCCGTGTCCGACGTGGCCCGCTACCTGGCCAGCACCGGCGAGTACGACCTGTCGACGCCCGAGGGCGAGGCCCAACTCCTCGAGGACGCCAAGGACCGGGGGCGGGGGCTGTTCGTCCTCCGCGCCTTCGCGCAGTTCTTCGCCCCCTCGCCGCCCACGCCCAAGTTCCTGGCCGCCGACAAGGACGGGCGCCTCACCACGGCGTTCAAGCTCACCGAGGCGTTCCACAACCTCCAGACCGAGGACTACGACTCCGCCCCCGAGCGCTTCTTGGAGCGCTTCGGCCCCGACGCCCTGCTGTTCATGGTGGACAAGACCTCCGGGCAGTTCCCGGCGTCGGAGGCCGCCGACGACTGGGCGAGGGCCAACCCCGAGCTGGCCGAGCGCTACCCGGCCACCCACGGGTTCTTCGCCCCCCAGGGCGGGGAGTTCGACTACCCGGCCTACCTGCGCCAGATCCGCACCGGCGGGCGCAAGGTGATCAAGCCGTCCGAGGTGCCCCGCCTGGCCAACGCCCGGGTGGGGGCCATGCTCTACCGCACCGCCCGCGACAAGATGCCGGAGCGCCCCACGCCGGCCCAGCGCCAGTGGCTCGCCGAGGTGCGCGACGAGATCGTGCGGGAGTACCCCGGCTTCGAGCCGGCGCCGCGTGACCTGGGGCGCACGTCGCGCCTCACCCGTGAGCTGGAGGAGATCGCCACCGAGCCGGCCGTGCTGGCCACCGACGCCGGGCAGGGGCTCGCCGCCTTCCTCCGGGCTCGGGCCAAGGCCACCGCCGCCGCCCAGGAGCTGAGGCTGGTGAACACCTCCACGGGGCCGGCGTTCGCCAAGGCCAAGAAGGCACGCCACCTGCGGGACTGGCTACGCGGCATCGCCGCCGAGGTGACCGACGAGCACCCCGACTTCGCCCCGATCTTCGAGCGGGTCTTCGAGCGGGAGATGGTCGATGACGCCGAGGAAGCGGAGCCGGCGCTGGTGGGCGCCGGGCACTAGCCCGCTTTCGCCCACGGGCGAAAAGCGGTGTCACCCGCGGGTGACGTTCCACCACGGTGGAACTGGCCGGCCTACGCCTCCCCGGCCACGATGCGCCCGGATTCAAGCAGCTCGTCGAGCACCGCCTCCACCACGGGCACCTGCTCGGGTCGGAGCCGCTTCAGCTTGGCGGTCAGCCGCCTTTCCCGCTCAGCGGCTTCAGCGGCGTCGGCGCCGTAGTTGACCGCTTCCATGACCGCTACGAGTCGGCGAGCGGTCGTCCTGGTGTACCCGGCCGAGGTGTCCACCTTGGCGTGCCGGGCGAAATCCTGAACCGCCCTCAAGTCGCCCGTGTTGTCGTTGGCGGTGGCCAGGCACGTGTGCCTCAACCGGTGCGGCGTGACCCGCTCGAGGCCCGCCTCCCGCGCTACGAGGAGCACCCAGCTCCAGATCGTGGCCGGGTTGGCGTGGCGCTCCCCGTCCCGTCCGGGGAACACCCAGGTGGGGTGCGCCCGGGGGAGCTCGGCGGCGGCTGCGATGACGACCGGGTGCAGGGGCAACGTCGCCGGCACATCGCCCTTGCCGAGCATCTTGAGCCATCCGTCGCCGCCGAAGTCGTGCCAGGCGACCGCCGATATCTCCTCCCGCCGGAGGCCCTGGTACATCGCCAGGAGCACGGCGAAGCCCTCCCGGCCGCCGCGCTCGCGGGCCCTCGTCTCGAGGCGCATGGCCTCCTCGTCCGTCAGCGCCCGGCACACCATCTTCGGTTTGCGCGGGACCTTCACCATCCAGATGGGGGGGTCCTTGCGCTTGAAGATGCGCCAGTAGTGGGTGAAGGCCGCCCGCATGGCGTTGCGGGTGGCGAAGCTCTTGGGCCGGGTAGCCACGTACTCGCCCAGGACGACGGCGGGGACGTTGCGCAGGCTGTAGCCGCGCTGCTGGCACCACCACTCGCCGTTCTGCACCTCCTCCGCGTACTTGTAGATGGTCCTGGGCGCCAGCTCCCGGCGGGTGAGGCCGTCGCAGTAGGCGACCAGCCGTCCCTCGACGGTGGCGAGGTTGGGCTTGGTCGACGCCCGGTGGTCCGGCTTGACGAGGGCGAGCTTGGCCAGCGTCACCGCTCGTACGACGCCGGCACGAGGGCTCGAGCCATGGTGGCTATGGCGTCGAGCGCATCGAGCACCGGGTACGCCTGCTCATCATGGTCCAGGCCCGCGAGTGCCTCGCCTGAGCGAGCACAGAAGTCCCGTACGACGAGCTGGAGTACGGCGGCCTCGACTCTCAGCGCCATCAACGACCGCCGCTGTTCCTTGGCACTCACCCTGCCCTCTCCCGGGGAAGGGAAGGCGAGGATCGAAGCCGTATGCTCCGTCACGTCAGCACCACCTCCATGGTGTTGGCCAGCCCCCCGGCCGTGTCAGCGGTGCGGGGGGCACTTCGTTGTCGGGACTGGACTGTACGCCCCGGGCGGGACGAGGGGAAGGGGCGCCGCTTCCAGTCCGTCACTGGTCCGTCAGTCCGTCAAAAGTCCGTGGTGTGACGGACTACCACGGGGACTCCTGGTGCTTCCAGGGACTGGAAACCCGCTGGTCAGAGCGGGTTTCCCTTGTGGGCGTAACAGGACTCGAACCTGTGACCTCAGCCGTGTGAAGGCTGCGCTCTAACCAACTGAGCCATACGCCCCCTCTCGCTCATCGTAGCCGCTCCGCCCGCCTCGCCCGCGGTGCGGCGGGGCTGCGGACGGGGGATGCTCGACAGGAGGCCGGCCGGCCGGCGCGCCGGGCGGGCGGCGATGCGCACCCCCGCCATCACCGCACCCGGGTGGCGCCCGGTGACCCAGGCGAGGGCGTCGTCGGCGGGGACCTCTGCGTGGCAGGCGGCGAGGCGCATCCTGGCGCTGAACCGGCGGGGCACGATCACCGGGCCGTCGGATCCGCGTTGGACAGAGCGCACGGGCACCATGGCCGGGACCGAGGGCCCCCATGGAACGCCGCGCAGCAGGACGCCACGCTCGTCCCAGGCCATCGACCGGTCGACCCCGTGCGCGGACCAGCGGAGCGACCCGAGCTCGGCGGGCAACCCAAGGTTGGTGCGGCAGGCGCGGCGGGCGTCGGGAGAGGTGACGGCCATGGCGACGACGCACAGCCCGGGGCGGAGCCCCAGGCGGGCCGGCACCGCCAAGGACAGCTCGTCGTAGGGCCCGAACGGCGAGTCGTCGTAGTGGACGCCGACCAGGGCCGCCCGGCCCGGGAGGGCCACGAGCCCGGGCGGCAGCGCCTGCCGCCGGCGCCCCTGGGCGACCCACGCCAGGATGCACTCGCCGCGCAACAGCCAGGGCGGGTCGGGCACCCGGCCACGGTACGCCGGTCCACGTCTCGCCGCCGCTCGCGCAACTGGTTGACTGCCTGGATGCCGATCGCCGTGATCGCCACGCCGTGGGCGCCCGTTCCGCCGCCCGCGTACGGCGGCATCGAGCTCGTGGTCGACCGCCTGGTCACCGGCTTCCAGCGCGAAGGCCACGAGTGTTCCCGATCCGCTGGAACGAGCCGTTCGGCATGGTGATGATCGAGGCGTTGGCGTGCGGCACGCCGGTAGTGGCCTTCGCCGAGGGCGCCGCCCCCGAGGTGGTCGACCACGGTGTCACCGGCTTCCTCTGCGAGGACGAGACGGCGATGGCAGAGGCTATCGCCCGGGTCGCCTCCCTCGATCGGGCGGCGTGCCGGGGTGCCGTCGCCGGCCACTTCTCGACGAGGCGCATGGTGCGGGACCACTCGAGCTGTTCGAGCAGATGCTGGCCGGCTGACCCTTCGTCGTCGCGTTTTGCCCTGACACCCCCACGGGTACATGTCCGTCATGGCGAACTTCGACGACATCAAGGGCAGGACGAAGGAAGCGGCCGGCGACATCACCGGCGACGAGGACCTCGAGCGCGAGGGCAAGGTCGACCAGGCCACGGGGACCGTCAAGGACAAGGTGGGTGGCGTCGCCGACAAGGTGAAGGACGCGTTGCACCGGGACTGACGTCGCCCGGCACTCACCGCCAGGAGGGCCGCCCCACGGGGCGGCCCTCCTCGCGTCACGACGGTGCTGGCGGGGAGGCTGGCGGCGGGGGCGGCGGCGTCTCGGTGTCCAGCACGCCGGCGCTCACGAGCACCGTCTGCACCGTCTTGCCCGGGCCCTGGATGCCCTCGCGGCGCAGGCGGTCGGTGATCCTGCCCCGCAGCTCCCGGGCCACCGCGTACTGCTGACGGGGAGCCGTCTTCACCACCAGCCGGATGGTCACGCCGTCGGCGCCCATGGCCTGCACGCCCCACACCTCGGGCTGCTCGAGCACGGCGTCGGCCCACGCCGGGTCCTCGGCGAACCGGGTCGCCACGTCCCGCAGGGAGGCGATCACTCCTTGCACGTCGGTCTCGTAGGCCACCATCACGTCGATCAGCGCCCGCGACCACTCCATCGAGGAGTTCCCGACCCGCTTGATCTCCCCGTTCGGGACGAACCACACGGTGCCGTCGGTGGCCCGGATCCTGGTGACCCGCAGCGAGATGTCCTCGACGGTGCCGGTGACGTCGCCCAGGTCGATGACGTCGCCCACGCCGTACTGGTCCTCCAGGAGGATGAAGAACCCCGACAGGAAGTCCCGCACCAGGCTCTGAGCGCCGAAGCCGATGGCGATGCCGGCGATGCCGGCCCCGGCGAGGAGCGGCGCCAGCTGTACGCCGACCTCGCCGAGGACGAGCAGCACCACGACGATCCACACCACGGCCCGGACCAGGCCGGTGAGCACGTCGCCGATCGTGGTGAGACGCTGCTCGACGCGCAACGACGCCGTCCGCACCGGCGAGCGCTGGTGGACGGTGCGCACGAAGCGCCGCACCGTCCGGGTGGCCAGGCGGACGGCGACGAACCCACCCACCACGAGGAGGGTGATCTTGGCGGCCCGGAGCAGCACCGACTCCCAGGTCGTGGCGCCGAGGATGGCGACGTCGGCGAGGGATCGGTACACGGACCCGTGCTCCACGGCGGCCAGCCTCGCGCGCGACACCAGATGGGCGGGGGGAAGCCCCGACGCTACGCTCGTGTGCCCCTGTGGGACGCACCGAGGCCAGCTCGTGGCGAGGGCGGCGCTCGATCGCCGTCGTCGCCGTCGCCGTCGTCTTCCTCGGCGCCCTGGCCACCGTGCGCCCGTTGCCGGGCCGGGCGGCACCGAACCAGTTCGTCACCGTCTCCGACGGGGTGCAGATCGCCGTGAACGTCCGCCTGCCCGACGGCTACGTGCCCGGACGGCGCTACCCGACGGTGTTCGAGATGTCGGGCTACGACGGCGGTTCGGCCGAGGACGGCACCTTGGCGCGTGATCTGGCCAGGGCCACCGGCGTGGAGGGCCTGCCGCTGCAGGACGACAGCCGCCAGCTCACGCGGATGTTCAACGCCCAGTACGCCACCGTCCATGCCTCCGTGCGCGGCACCGGCTGCTCGAGCGGGGAGTTCGACCTGTTCAGCTGGCGCAGCGCCCTCGACGGCCGGGAGGTCATCGACGGGTGGATCGCCGCCCAGCCGTGGTCCAACGGCGACGTGGCCATCATGGGCCACTCCTACGGAGGCATCACCGGGATGATGGTCGCCGCCACCCGCCCCGCCCACCTGCGGGCGGTGACCGTCTCCGGGCTGGTGGACGACCTGTACCGGGGCCTGCTCCGCCCCGGCGGCGTGGCCAACGTGGGGTTCCCGGTGACGTGGGGCGCCGGCGTGCGGCCGGCGTACGACGTGGCGGCCGGGCTGGCGCCCGGCCTGGTCCGACCCGAGGAGCCGGACGACACGCCGGGCCGGCGGGTGCGCTGCGCCGCCAACGTGGCCGGGAAGAGCCGGACCGTCCTCGACGAGCCGGCGTTCCATGCCCTGTCCGAGACCGACGGCCCCTGGTTCCGGGCCCGCTCCCTCGTCACCACGGTGGACCGGGTCGCCGCGCCCACCCACGTCGCCGGGTCCCATCAGGACGAGTTGACCGGCCCGAGAGGCGCCGCCCACCTCTGGGAGCGGCTCCGCGGCGTCCCCCGCCGGCTGGTCCTCACCAACGGCGACCACGCCACCAACCAGGGCCCCGAGGTCATGGCCGACCGCAAGGCCTGGGTGGACCACTGGCTCCTCGGCGCGGACGCCGGGTACGGCTCGCTGACCGAGCGTCGCTCGTCGGTGACCACGATGCTGGAGACCCGCCAGGGTCGGGCGGGAGCCCGACTGAGCGCCCACTCCTTCCCCTACGAGACGACGCGGTGGACCGACTGGTACCTCCACGCCGGCGGCCGCCTGTCGCC
>JALYMX010000441.1 GCA_030773495.1 Actinomycetota bacterium
CCGTCCGTGGGGACAACTTGATGGCCGTCCGCTCGAGAGAGTCAGTGGCCGGCTATGGGGAGTCTGACGTGGCCGCCGTCAGATCATGCTTCCGAGCGGCGGCGGGTAGCGGTCTGTGGTTTCGCGCGCTCGCCGACGGTCTGGATCGATGGTCGTACTGTTTGGACGTGCCGCCAACCGCCTGTGTCCTTTGCCGATCCAACCAGTCGACGCGCCGCGGCGAGCACGTCCTTCCGCGGTGGTACCTCACCGGCCAGAGGCTCGGCCCGGGTCCATTCCCATGGACCATCAACGGAGAGCCGATCCTCGATCGCCGCGGCCTGCCAGTTGCCCTGCCCGAGCGAGTCCGCATCCTGCTGCCCGTGTGTGCGAACGGTGTAACGGCGAGCTCAACAGGCGGTTCGAGGTGCCCGCCCGGAATCCGCTCGGGCAACTGTTCGCCGCCCGCGGAGCGATCGCTCTCGATGGCCAGGACCTCGAGGCGGTAGCCCTGTGGCTCCTGAAAACACTCCTTCTCCATGGGCGACCTGAGGCAAGGTACAGCGCACCTCGGATTGACGACGTCGCGCTGAAGTGGACTCCGGACGAGCTTCCGGAGAGACGCTTCTTCGACTGGCTCGTGACTGGCGACTCGCCGCCCTCGGGCCTGTCCCTCTGGGTCTTTCGCTCCGACGAGGCAGACGAGACCGTTCCACCATCGCGGTACACGATTCCGCTCCCAGTCGTAACGGCGGATGGCGCGACCACCGAATTCGTCAACTTCCAGATGACGTTCCACGGTCTAAACCTGACCATCGTGGTCCACCCTGGTTGGGTGATACGCCATCCTCTCGAGGAGAACCGACAAGCGGTGCGGCTCTGGCCGAATCCACCAGAAGATGGTGCTGATCTCGGTCTGTTGCCCGTGCTACATCGCAGAACAGTGGCTTGTGTGAACGTCGCCGTAATTCCCTAGCCCGACGTTGCCGTAATTCCCCACCGGGCTCCTGGGACGACTGTCTACTCGATCGTTCCTCCCTTCTGCGCGGACCCTGGACGGAGCAGGTCGTTGAGCGCGCCGGCGAGGGCCTTGGCCGACGGCCAGCCGAGATCGTCGGCGATGACGACGACACGGCGACCTCGCCGCAGTCGGACGCTCCACACCCGGGCCGCCGGGCGTCCGTCCGGGCTGATCTCGGGGTGGTCGACCTCGACGAGGATGTTCGGCCGACGGGGGCTCGGCCGGCACTCGGGCGAGCAGTAGCGGGCCGGCCTGCCGGGGCCCGACCGGCGGGGGACGGGATTGGGACAGCTCGGCGCAGCACAGGCAGGCGGGCTCATGGCTGGGCTCCGTCGCGCGCGGCCGCCTCGTCGCGGATGCGCTCCACCAGGGCGGTCTTGGTGGCGAGGATCTCCTGGCGCCGGGCCACCGCTGCGGGATCCCCGTGGCGGAGGAGCTCCAGGTCGGCCAGGACGGCGACGATGTCCTCCACGGTGCTCACGCGCCACTCCCGGTGCCGGGCCGGCGGTTGGGCCGGTAGCTGCGCCCTGCCATGGTGATGTGGTGGGCGCCGTTGACCACCCGGTCGAGGATCGACTCGGCCACCACCGGGTTGGGGAACAGCGAGTACCAGTCCTCGGCGGCCCGGTTGGCGGTGATGACCACGCTCATCCCCGCCCGCTCGCTGATCAGCTCGTAGAGGTCGTCGGCCTGGGTGGCGCTGAAGCCTCTCATGGCAAAGTCATCGAGGATGAGCAGGCCGGGCCGGGCCCAGCGGCGCAGGCGGGACTCCCAGCTGCGGTCGGCGTGGCCGCCGGCCAGGTCGGCGAGCAGCCGGGAGGTCTTGGTGAAGGCCACGTTGTGCCCCCGCCGGCAGGCGGCATGGCCGAGGGCTTGGGCGATCATCGTCTTGCCCACCCCCACCGGGCCATGCAGCACCACCGACTCGCCGGCGTCGACGAAGCGCAGGGTGGCGAGGTCGCGGATGTGGGCGGCGGGGATCTTCGGGTTGTAGGAGAAGTCGAAGTCCTCGATGGTGGCGGCCGACTCGAAGCGGGCGGCACGCAGCCGCCGTTCCAGGGCGGCGGCGTCGCGGCGGGCGATCTCGTCCTCGCACAGCACCTGGAGGAACTCCAGGTGGCCGAGCTGGCCGGCCTGGGCCTGGCCGAGACGGGCCTCGAGGGTGTCGAGCATCCCCGACAAGCGCAGCGTGGCCAGGCTGGCCTCGAGGTGGTGGGCCCGGGTCACGACGCCCTCCCGTTCTCGAAGAGGCCCTCGGGGCCGTGGAGGTGGGCGGGGGCGGTCGACCCGTCGTCGGCCTCGGCCGGGGCCTCGGACTCGGTGCCGGCGGCCAGGATGCCCTTCACCGTGCGATAGGAGGGGTCGCCGGCGGCCAGGGCTCGGGCACAGGCGGCGTCGAGGCGCTCGGGGGAGTACTTGTCGGCCAGGCGGACCACGCCCTGGGCCGAGCGCAGCCGGTTCAAGGCGTTCACCTCGAACAACGAGGCGATGACCTCGCTCACCGATGAGCCGAGCTCGGCCGCCCGCTTGCGGCACCACGTCGGGGTGGCCATGAAGAAGGCGACCTTCTCGGGCGGGTAGTCGCCCCAGTCGGTCTGGCGTCCCTTCTCCACCCGGGCCCAGGTCTTGACGACCTTGCCATCGATGAAGACCTCGACGGTGCGGTCGCCCTCCCGGGCGTCGACACGGCGGCCGATGTGGCGCCACGGCACGGAGTAGAGGGCCTTGCCCACCTTGATGTGGCAGTCGGCGCCGACCTTGGGCGTCGACCACCCGGCCAGTTCGAACACCGCCGGCGGCAGGGCAAGCAACGCCTCGGCCTCCACGGCGTCGAAGACGACCAGCGGCTCGGCGCCCTCCAGGCTGCGGTGGTGGCGGCGGCCGGCCACCTCGGCGCACCAGCGCAGGGCGTCGGCTTGCATGTGGGCCTCGTCGCGCCAGTCCCGGCCCCGCCAGAACGAGTCCCGCACGTAGGGCATCGGCCGCTCGACGCGTGGCTTGTCCTTGGGCTTGCCGGCCCGGGCCGGGTCGACCAGGGCGCCGTAGTGGGCGGCCAGCTCCCCATAGGCCCGGTTGACCTTGGGGTCGTAGAGGTCGGGCCGGTCGACGCCGGTGGCCAGGTTGTCGGGGACCAGGCGCCGCGGCGCACCCCCGAAGAAGACAAAGGCGGCCACGTGGGCAGCCACCCACGAGCGGGCGTCGAGGCGCAGCACCGGGCGCACGAACATGTGCCGGGAGCAGGCCAGGACCATCACGAACGCCCACACCCGGCGCGCCCGGCCGGTGACCGGGTCCAGCCACGATCCGAGATGGCCGTAGTCGATCTGGGCCTCCTCGCCGGCGGGGACCTCGGGACGCAGCACGGTGACCCGCTCCCGCAGGGAGGAGTCAGGGAACTCCGAAGCGACGAAGCGTCGGAAGCTGGAGATCCCCACCGCCAGGCCGTGCTCGTCTCGCATGCGCTGGTGCACGGTGGCGACGGTGTTGGTCCCCAACATGTCGCCGATGCGCTCGCGGTGAGCGTCGATCACCGGGAACGTCAGGCTCCGGGCCTTGGCGTCGACCAGCTCGGGGAACCACCCCCGCACCAGCTCCGCCCATTGCGCCCGGCTCAGCGCCGGGCCGCCGGGGGCAAGCCCGGCCTCGGTGGCCTTGGCTACGTACTTGCGCACCGTCTTGGGGTCGACCCCCAGGCTGGACGCCACCACCGACTTCGGCCGGCCGGCGTGCCAGTGCTGCAGCACCTCAACGACGTCGATCACTTCGAACTGCCTCCTTGCCATCTGGACCTCGCTCCTTGGGAAGCAAGGCGTCTACAGGTGCAAGGAGCCCGGCGGGGGGACCCTCGTCCCGAAAGCGGACCAGGGAATAACGGCAACGCCGTGGTAGGGAATTACGTCGGCGCTAAACCACTCCAGCTAGGGAATTACTTCGGCGCTCACACGTCTCTCGCTCTCCGCGCTTGATCCCCGCTGAGGAGCAGGCGATGCGGGCGCTTGCCTAGGCACAGGCCGAGGTTCCAAGACACCTTCCGAGCCGCCGCGCGAGGCCCCCTCACCATGCCGGACGAAGTTGTGGCACCCACTCCGATCCGTAGACATTGCCGTTACCGGGCGCGAGGTAGGTGCCGAACTCGGGCGGGGTCGAGGCGAGCTTCCGGCCGGCGCCGCATCGGACTGTGGCGGTGGCGTTATCGGGCGCAACGACGCGCCTACCGCGGCCGGGCCTTCCGCCGTCCCCCAGCGCCCGTCGAGGTCGAGGCCCGACTTCGGGGCAGACGTTCGGAACGGCTTCGCGTTCGGCGGCACGCCGCCCTATCCGGCATTCGGAGCGGGTCGCTGAGCGATGATGATGGAGGACGCAGAGGGGCGGAGGAGTCCCGCCTCCTGCGTCCACTACCTGTCGGCCACCCTTTCGCAGCCATCGAGCATCCAGCGCGCCCGTTGTCGCGTGTCGGGGTCGCCGCAGGAAGACACATCACGCAACTGCTCACGGAACTCCGCGTTGTTGACGGAGCGAGCAAGGCGACAAGCGTCGCGAAACTCCTCACGACGGCCGCGATGCAGTACGTCGAGCAGCACTTCCCGAATTGCTTGGGCTTGCCGTGTCGACAGTTTCTGCTGCGCAAGTGTCCGCATGAGCCGTCGCTTCAAGTAGCCGGACCAAAGGCAGAACGGGTCGAACCGGAGCCACTCGATCACCTCGTCGATGGCGCGAGTTTCTCCGCTCCGGACGCGTGCGACGAGGAACCCCGGATCGCCTGGGAACGCCCCTCTACTCAGCAAGCGGTATGCGACGTTCTCGGAAGACTGCCGCGGCCATCGCTCGTTCCCGCGGGCCTCGGCGAACGCCCGGTCGCACGCTTCCCGGGCCGAAGGAGAGGGGAGGTTGATAGTTCTCACCGATCAACGGTACGCCGGTGGGATGTGCCGTGCGGTGCGGCCCTCAGGGCGCACTCCGGCCGGGCGGCCTGGGCGGCCGGGACACCGAAGATTCCATCGCGCTCGCCTTGACAGCGCGCGAGTCGGCATTCTGAGCGGTGCTGCGTCGCCGCAAGTCACCCGCGCCACCTCGACAAGATTCTTGGATGGAGGTTGGTCAAGCGATCGTTCACTCGGCCTTCGGCACGGGCACTGTCGTACACGTCGGCGACTACAAGGGCGACCAGGCCGTCTGGGTGGACTTTGACCGCGGCGATCGCAAGATGCTCGACCCGACGTACGCATCGAGCCACGTCCGGCTGCGGACGCGCAGCGACAAGGCGACTCCCGCGTCGCCATCGATCATGTGTGACGTTTGCGGCGGGCGTCCTGTCGTCGTGACGGTCGCCGGTCCGGGCGGGCCCGAGCAGTTCTGCGAAGCGCACCGAAACGGCTCGTAGCAGCGAGCGACGAAGTGCCGCTCGCGTGCACTCGCTGGCGAGTTAGTTCGCAGTCCGTTCGCGCTGCGCGGCGCACCGATCATCCAGTCGGTCGTGGCCTCGCCGGCGCTCGAGCCGGCAGTATGCGTGCATGGTTGAGCGGCACCCTTTCCGGGTCGGGACGATCTTCCAGACCCGCCGCAAGGTCACCAACGTTCGTGACGACCGTGCGGCGGCGCAGCAGGCGAGAGACGAGGTGAACGAGCTTGTGCTGGCGCATGGCCCGTGGAAGACGGACAGGTTCCAGTGGGTAGGCGTCGTGATCAACATCGTGGGGGCACCGGAGGAGGTCGCACCGGAGCCGATCGTCGGTCGTATCTCGAAGGGCGAGGTCCCGGTTGTCGTCGATGCGTACGTCGAGGACCTGCGGCGGTTTCGGGTCGATCTCCCTCAACTAGTCGTTGAGTACAAGCGGTTGATGCTCCGTGGGCCTCATCGCTGGCCTTCAGGCGAAGGGTGAGGACGCTTCCTTCGCAGTGCAGGCTCTGGAAGCTCTGTAGCGGCCCCGAAGTACCGATCGGCGCGGCTCTGGCAGGTCCCGTCGTGCCCTCGGACAGTGGACCTATCGGCGGCCGCGTCGGCGGCGATCTGTAGCGCTAACCCGAGCACCGCGATGAGCACGGACCGGGCATTACGGGCGGACTGGGATTACGCCGCCTCCAACTGCGCCACCCAGACAAGACGCCGGACCCCCACGATCATGGAGATCTCTGCGACCTCATCGAGCTTCTCACCCACGTCTGACGAAGCGGCGACACCTTGGCCGGCTGCGCCGGCGGTGAACGTCGCGCTGGCGCTCGACCGCCGGCAGCGGGCGAGGCCGGGCCCGGCCGGTGCGCCGGTCCGACGGCGGCGCCCCTTCCCTACCGGAGCCCCTCGAGGTAGCGCTCGTGACCCTCGGCCGCCGCCTCGTCGTCGGCGGCCCGAGCGAGCTCCGGCCAGGCGAGACGCCCGTTCCACGAGGCCGTCGCCGCCGCCGTCGCGAGGGCGTCGTGGGCCGCTGCCTCGGCTCCGGGGACGACGGCGACCATGGCGTAGAACCCGCCCGCCTCGGTGCCGTCGCCGCTCTCGACCTCGTCGTCGCCGGCCGAATAGACCCACAGGGCTGCGCCGGCCTCGTCAAGGGCCTGGCGCAGCGCGCCGACGGCGTCGTCCCCGGGGAAATCACCCTCGACGGGGTAGCCGGCGAACCCACCCCGCTCGAGGTCACACACGTGGGCGAAGACGGGAATGTCCTCGTCGTCCTGCTCGGGGTCGAAGGGCTCCAGTGGGGTGGGTTCGATCACCACGACATCACCGTGCCGCTGCGGCTCGGAGGGGAGCGACACGTCGATCACCCGGGCCGTGGCCGGGCCGGTGCGCACGGCGGCGGCGTCACTGCCGTCGGGATAGCGGACGACGACCAGGTGCCACCGCTCATCGATGGGACCGTCGCCGGGTTCCACCTCCATGCCCAAGCGGGCGGCGGTGTCGCGAACGACATCCCACCGTCCGGCGGCGGTGGCGACGACGACGAGCTCCCACTCGTCGGGTTCCTCCCACCCCTCGAGCGCCCGCAACTCGAGCAGCGTGTCGACGGCCCCCGCGAGGTCGTCGGCCTCGCGGGCGGCGCGGGCGAGCAGCCGGCGGGTGTCGGC
>JALYMX010000442.1 GCA_030773495.1 Actinomycetota bacterium
CCCCGACGCGCACCGAGACGGCCTCGCTGGGCGCCGTCGAGGTGCCGTCCTCGTACACCGCGCGCACGCGGTAGTCGTAGGCGCCCGGCGGCCGGCCGTCCACCTCGAAGCTCGTCGCCTCCACCCGAGCCAGCTCGGACCACTGGCGCGACTCGACCACCACGTCGTCCACGTACCAGCCCACCGGCTGGGAGGCCACGCGGTCGGCGTCGCCGAGCACGTAGCGGAAGCGGAGCACCACGCTCGTGCCCCGGAACTGCGTGAGGTCGGCGACCCGGCGCTCGAACTCGTTCGACGCCGCCGCGGGGTCGGCGGTGAACACCCCGGTGGTGGCGTCGACGGCCTGCCAGTCCGGCGCCGTGGACGCGTCGCCGTCGTCCACGGCCGCCTCGACGATCCCCTGGTCGTCGCCCTCGCTCCGGAACAGCGACCAGTACGACAGCTCCCCGCCGGCCGCCGGCACGGGCACCGGCGTGGTGAGGGTGAGGACCGACTCCTGGTTCGTCGGCGAGGGCGTCGGCGGGGAGACGCCGGTCCAGAAGCTCGAGGAGCCGGCGTGGCGCTGGTTGCCGGTGAGCGCCGGGCTGCCCTCGCTGGGCTGCCACCGCTCGAGGGCGGGGTCCGCTCCCTCCGAGCGGGTGGCCCGCCAGCGGTCCCCGAGGCCGCGCTCGGCGTCCTCCTGCAGCGTGACGGTGCGCTGGCGCGCCTCCTCGACCACGTACCCCTCGGGACCGCCGCCCACCGGCTCCCACCGCAGGGTGAAGCGCCCGTCGTCGTCGTGGGTGGGCGGCGCGGCCAGGCGGGGGGCGGGCAGCGGCGCTCGGGCGGCCAGCCCCACGGTGACGGGCAGGGTCACGGTGTCGCTCCGGCCGGTGGCGGGGTGGCGGACGGTCAACCGGGTGGCGAAGGGACGGTCGGCGGGCGAGGTGCGGGCGTAGGTGTGGTCGACCACCCGCCCGGTGGCGGTGGCGCCGTCCCCGAAGTCCCAGAGGTACTCGAGGCCCGCGGCACCGCCGCCCGGCGCCGAGCTCCCGGTGGCGTCGAAGCGCACCGGCCGGCCCACGCTCGCCTCGTTGGGCAGCGCCTCGTAGTAGGCGACGACCTCGTCGCCCGCCGGCCGGGCCCCTCCCTGCTCGGGCTGGAGCATGAAGGCGGCCAGCAGGTGGGCACACATCTCCATCCCCTTCATCCACCCCTCGGAGACGGTGTCGCCGGTCTGGTCGCTGCTCGTCAGGGCGTTGAGGGTCTGCAGGTTGTCGCGGGGCGTGTGGAGGATCGAGATGCCCTCCGAGTCGCCCGGCTCGAGGGTGGACGACGGCCCGGTGGTCTCGGGGCCCGGGTTGAAGAACGGGATGCCGGCGTCCTCGAAGTTCTTCCAGTCGCTGCTGAACACCACCGGACGGGACGTGCCGATGACGACGTCGTCGCCGATGTCGGGCGTGCCACCGGCTGCCCGGCCCTCCGCCGTGGAGACGAAGATCTCGCGCTGCACGCCGGAGGCGAGCGTCAGCGTGTCGTCGAGATAGTCGAACACTTGCTCCACGACCTGCGGCGCCCGCTCGTTGAACGCCTTCATGCGGGCCCGGGCGTCGGGGTCGGTGATCTTGGCGGGCGGCGTGAGCAGGGCGGAGAGGGCCTGCGCGCCGGGGTCCTCGTCGCGATCCGGGTTGGCCAGCTGGATCCCGAGGGGGATGCGGTCGGCCGGGTTGCCGCGGCGGAACGCGGGGTAGCCGCCGGCGCAGGGGTCGACGTTGAAGTAGCCCCGGACCTTGCCGGCCTGGCCCGGCACCACGTTGTGCTCCACGTAGTCCTGGGAGCCCAGGGTCCCCGACTCCTCGGCGTCCCACGGCACGAACTTCACGGTGGCCGACGGGCGGGTGCCGGTCGCCCGCCAGTAGTCGGCCATGATCTTGGCCACCCGGATCACCTCGGCATGGCCCTCGGCCGAGTCCCACGCCGACGCCGGCCCGTCGTTGGTCTGGTCGAAGTGGCCGGAGACGACCACCGTCTCGTCGGGATGGTCGGTGCCGGGGACCACCGCCGCGGTGTTCACCGCCACTCCCGACTGGGTGTTGTCGCTGCCCGGGTTGAAGAACCGGTACCGGTGGATGGCGACGCCGAAGTCGCCGAGGATGTCGCGCATGGTGTCCTCGAAGTACCTCGAGTACTCGAGCTGGTGGTTGGGGCACCGGCCGGCGACGCGGGACAGGGAGCCGGGACGGTCCAGCTCGGTGGTGGGGCTGGTGTCGGCGGCGCAGAAGCCGTGGCGGGGGTCGCCCCCGTTGCCGTAGGGGTCGTCGGCGCTCACGTCGCCGGCGGCGCGGTACGGCAGCCCCAGCACCTCGAACACGTTGGTGTCGTAGGCGTTGTAGGTGCCCGACGGGTTGAAGCGCCGGCCGTCCATCAAGGGTCGCAGCGCCGTGTCGAAGTCGGCCGGGCCGGGCAGCTTGGCGCCCGCCTTGAAGTAGCCCTCGGGCTGGTACAGCCCGCGCAGTACCGCGGTGTCGACGGCGGGGACGGGGTCGGCGGCCCGCACGAGCTGGCCGACGCCGCCCACCAGCACGACGGCGAGCAGGGCAGCGACCACGGGCACGAGGCGGCGTGACGGAGTGAACGGTCTCACGGTCTCCCCCGGGGGTCAGGCGCGAAGTGAATCCTCTCACGATACCGACCTCTCCTGGCTATCCCCGCCGCCGTTCTCGAGTACATGGCGGGCCGAAACCGCCCGCCATGTACTCGAGACGCGCCCGGGTGGTCACGCCGGCCGGCGGTCGCCGAAGTGGCCGGCGTCGCCGAAGGGATGGACGACGCCGTCACGGGCCAGCAGCCAGTAGCCGGCGCCACTCGGCGTGGCGGCCATGCCCACCACGGGACCGTTCGCGGTGCCCGCCAGCCCCCCGAGGAACACCGCGGTGCCGAAGGCGAACACGCCGCCGTCGGCGGCGACCAGCCAGTAGCCCTGCCCGTCGGGAGCCGCTGCCATGGCCACGATGCGGGCGGACAACGGGGCGCCGGCCAGCGCCCCGTGGAACCCGGCGTTGCCGAAGGCGAACATGCCGCCGTCGGCGGCAGCCAGCCAGTACCCGCCGGCGTCGGGCGTGGCGGCCATGGCGACGATCGGCTGGTTCAGCCTGAGGTGCCCGGTGGAGCCGACGAAGGGGACCCCGAAGGCGAACACGCCGCCGTCGCCGCCCACCATCCAGTAGCCCGAGCCGTCCCTGGCCGCGGCCATGCCCACGATGGGGCGGTTGAGCCTGGTGGCGCCCAGCGACCCGGCGAAGGGGGCGCCGAAGGCGAACACGCCGCCGTCGCTGGCGGGGAGGCGGTACCCGCCGGTCGCCGCGTCGGCGGCGATGCCGACCACCGGCCGGGTCAACCTCGTCCCCAGCGCCGCAGCCGAGCCACGGAAGGCGGCCGAGCCGTAGGCGAACACCCCGCCGTCCGACTGGGCGATCCAGTAGCCCTTTCCGTCGGGGGCGGCGGCGATCCCCACCACCGTGATGTCGACGCACGCCGCGGTGTGCAGCGCGGTGCGGTTGTCGGTGGCCGGCGTGGTGGAGCAGGTGGGGTCGATCAACCAGGGCGGCGTGCACGAGACGACCCGGCACGTGATGCGGCCGCCGCACCCGATCTGCTGGTTGCACTGGCCGTAGCGGAACGACACGCAGCCGGCCTTGCGCAGGCTGCAGTCACCGTTGGCACACCCGCAGGTGAGTGGGTCGCACGGCTCGCCGCAGAACGGGCTGCCCCCGGCGCAGTTGCCGGCGCAGGTGCAGCGGGAGTGGCAGTCGATGTAGTAGCGGGCGCCTTCGCAGTACGGCGAGTTGTCGGCCTTCCACCAGCCGCCGGCGAACGAGCCGGGTGGGCAGGCGTTGAGGCCGGTGAGCGAGCAGCAGAACTCGGTGTAGCCGTCACAGCAGGCGGACCCGCAGTCGCAGGGCTGGCCGGCGCACGCGCAGATCGCCGCGTAGGCGCTGACCGGGCGGAGCACGTAGAGCGAGGGCGCCACGGCGAGGGCGGAGCCGGCGAGGGTGGCACGCGACAACAGGCCCCGCCTGGTGGTGCGCCGCTCGAGCAGCTCGCCGGCTCGCCGCGCCAGCCACTGGCTCACCGCCCGGCCTCCCGCACGGCGCCGAGCAGGCGCGGGAGGGGCACGAGGGCGAGGTAGGCGACCCACGCCACGGCGGCACCGAGCACGGTGAGCACGGCGCGCTGCGCCGGCCCGGCGATCAAGCCGCCGTCGGCGGCCACGGCCAGGGCGGCCGCGGTGACGGCGGCGTCGACGACCGCCTGCACGGCGTGCACCGGGGCGCCGGTGTCGCCGAAGCACCCGCAGCCCGCCGCTCCCCGCCCGCCGCGCCGCGAGGCGACCACGAAGGCGGCAAAGAGGCCGTAAC